>CAJXRL010000379.1 GCA_913059105.1 uncultured Flavobacteriales bacterium | reverse complement strand
ATCTACACAGAGTAGATCGTCGGCAGCGTCAGATGTGTATAAGAGACAGCGATGTACATCCCAATTTCATGAACCTTTTGCGGCCTAAAATAACTTCCTTCAACATATGCAAGCTCAAAATTTTCTTTGATTGCTTCTAAAAAAGAAGTTACGTCGTGATCTCCAATTGTGGTAATTAGTCGGTTAAATTCAAAAATCTTTAAACCATTTTCTGGAATAAAATAGCCCATGAAATAGTCATAGGCTTTTTCCTCCGAAGGATTTCCATCTTGTTCACGTAAACTTTTCCCTAGAAGAGCAGAAGAAGCAGATCGATGATGGCCGTCAGCAATATAAATGGATTGAACTTCCGCGAAATAGTTAATTAGTTTAGCTACAGTCTCTTCGTCTTCAATCTTCCACAGTGAATGTCTATCACGGTTGGCAGTGGTAAAATCGTATTCTGGACGGTCTAAAATTTTCTCATTTGTAATGCGATCAATTTTTTCGTGGTTGGGGTAGGTAAAACAAACAGGTTCAGCATTGATTTGAACTATTTCGAGATATTTTTTAAAGATTTCTTCTCGCTTTGTTATTGTAGCTTCATGCTTCTTAATCACATTGGTGTAGTAGTCATTCACAGAAGCACAGGCAATTATTCCCAAATAAGGATGCCCCTCCTTAATCTGCCGGTAAACGTAAAAGCTTTCCTTTTTGTCCTGAATTAGAATTTGTTGATTTGCAAAGTCGGTAAACTTGGTTCTAACCTTCTCAAATTTATCTTTTGAATTTTTAAACGACTGTCTCTTCGTTTTATATTCCGGATTTAAGATGTGCAAGAAAGTAAAAGGATTTTCATCTAGCTTTCTTGTTAGGTCCGGCTTGTTGTACGATATGTACGAACGAGAAGCTACTAAATGAACTTTGTCTCTCGTTGGCCTGAATGCTTTGAAGGGTTTAATATTTGCCAAGTTGTTTTATTTTTTACGAAGATAATGACAAAACAAAAACTGCCGTCATTTAATGACAGCAGTTCATGAATTTACTTTTTATTCAGCAGTTCTATTTTTGATAATGATCTATTATTATAGATGCTAATTCACCACCAATTCTATCTTGTGCTTCTGCAGTAGCCGCTCCAATGTGAGGACTTAATGAAATTTTAGCATGAGATAATACATCAGCTCTTGGATTCGGTTCGTTTACATAAACGTCTAAAGCTGCATGTGCAATTTTTCCTGAATCCAATGCTGCAATTAAAGCGTCTTCGTCAATTGAACCACCGCGTGCCGCATTTAAGATAACAGCGCCATCTTTCATTGAATTTAACTCTTCAGCTCCAATTACTGGTTTGTCTGTGCTTGGAATGTGTATGCTTAAGAAGTCAGATTCGGTTAATAAGGCTTCTTTAGAACAGCCTTCTACTTTAGCGGATACCTTTTGACCGCCTATTGATAATTCGATGTTAAAAGGACCTGAATTTATATCGCAAGCCAACACATTCATTCCACAACCTAACGCATAGCTTGCAAGTGATTGGCCAATTCTTCCAAATCCTAAAATGCCAAGAGTTTTACCTCTTAATTCTATTCCCTTAGCGTATTTCTTTTTCAATACCTTGAATTCGCTAGTTCCATTAATTGGCATTTCACGATTGGAATCATATAAAAAACGAACGGCTCCAAATAAATGTGCCATTACTAATTCCGCTACTGACTGAGAAGAGGATGCAGGAGTATTGAAAACATTAATTCCTTTTGATCTGCCATATTCAACATCGATATTGTCCATGCCAACACCACCACGACCAATCATTTTAATGCTTGGACAAGCATCTATAATATCTTTGCGAATTTTAGTTGCAGAACGAACTAAAACTACTTCATAGCCTTCTTTGTTAATTACTTCAATTAAATCTGCTTGCGGCACAGTATCCGTAATTACGGTAAATCCTGCTTGTTCTAATTCAACTTTTCCTGCTGCTGCAATTCCGTCGTTTGCTAATACTTTCATTTCTTTTTTAATAAGTC
>CAJXRL010000378.1 GCA_913059105.1 uncultured Flavobacteriales bacterium | reverse complement strand
CTACACAGAGTAGATCGTCGGCAGCGTCAGATGTGTATAAGAGACAGATGCAGTAAAAGTTAAAAAGGCATTGGATGATTTAACAAAGGCCGCAGCTTCAGATGAGGGTAATTTATTAGAGCTATCTATTGTAGCTGCAAAAGAAAGAGCTACATTGGGTGAGATTTCTGATGCCATGGAAGCGGCATTTGGACGTTACCAAGCCGAAATTAAATCTGTTTCAGGAGTATATTCACAAGAAGCTATGGGCGATACTGATTTTACAAATGCAAGATTATTAACAGATAAGTTTGAAGAAAAAGAAGGACGTAGACCAAGAATAATGGTAGCCAAAATGGGCCAAGATGGACATGACAGAGGTGCTAAAGTAATTGCTACTTCTTTTGCTGACATTGGCTTTGATGTTGACATTGGACCACTATTTCAAACGCCAGAAGAAGCTGCTAAACAGGCTGTAGAAAACGATGTGCACATTATTGGTATTTCATCCTTGGCTGCAGGGCATAAAACATTAGTTCCGCAAGTTATGGCAGCGCTTAAAAGTTTTGGACGTGAAGATATTATGGTAATTGTTGGCGGTGTAATTCCTGAACAGGACTATGACTTCCTTTGGAAAACTGGCGTAGCAGGTATTTTTGGACCTGGAACTAAGATTTCTAAAGCTGCGCAGGAGATTTTGAACATTATGTTGGAAGATTAAGCGCTAGCAAATTAAATTTACTGTGCTATTTCTGCGGCTTTAGCGGCATTTGCAGCTTTTGTGGCCTCAATAAAGGATTCATATACATTCTCAAATCCTGCATATTTGATTAACAACCCATGGATCAGCACTGTAATAAAACCTAATGCCAGTATTATGATCAGCAAAATAGCATAATTAAGAATATACTTTAATATGGAAAGGAATATATTCTCTTTAAAGAAACGTGAGTTGATGTAAGAAACTATAAGAATACTTACAACCAAAGTAACAGTTCCTAAAATGGTATATGATTCATGTGGAATTACGAAATAACACATCATTAATGGCAAGCCAATCGCAATAGCCGCTCCTTGCGAGAATGAATTGAGAATTAAGTGTTCCGCAAAATACAATTTGTGTTTGCGGTAAAATATCTTTGTTCCTATGGCAAAAAATGGAATAAAAGCCATGTACATAAAACTCATGTATTGCTTCAGAAATTTGGGATACTCCTTTGCCATTATGTCGCTTACTGGATTCTCCGGATTCATTTCTGCAGTCATCTTTCCTATCTCATCATAAACTCCTGTATAAACGGCAATTATTGTTGATACGGTTGCCCAAACAAAAATGAAGCGAAATGGATGAGCATATGGAATAGTAATTCCACTCAAATATTCAGAAATTACTTTACCCGGCTGTCTGATTAATGCCCAAGTAGTATGTAAAAAGCCTTTTTCTAAATTAAAAATATTAGTCAACAACCAACCAACAGACTCTTTAACAGTAAATCTTTTGTTTATAGATCGTTGTCCGCAATTAGAGCAATAAGTTCCATTTAATACAGTTCCGCAACTTTTACAACTAGATTCCATAACTTTTTGGTTTTAAGGTAAGAATTGAATTACTTTCTGGTTAAAAACCATTGGTTGTTCAATGTTAACAACATGTCCGCAATTTGGAATAACCTCAAGACTTGCAGATGAATGCTCATTCACAATTTTACGAATAATAGGCAAAAACATGTAGTCTTGCTCGCCCATAATGTATAGTGTTGGGGTGCTAATTTCATTTAATCTAAAAAATCGCAACAATGGATTAACTTCAGTAACGAGTGCAAACCATTTTTTAAACTCATTTTGTTCCAACTTCTTAGCTTCATTTACAAATATATCTCTTGACTTTTTATGATTTTTACGTGGCATTATTATGAAGGCAAATAATTTATATAAAACCATGTACGGCAATACTGATTTGAACAAATTACCAAATCGCATTAGAACTTGGCCTGTCTCTTATACACATCTGACGCTGCCGACGATCTACTCTG
>CAJXRL010000377.1 GCA_913059105.1 uncultured Flavobacteriales bacterium | reverse complement strand
CACAGAGTAGATCGTCGGCAGCGTCAGATGTGTATAAGAGACAGGATATATTCTACGACACATCTGTTGAGGATCAGTTAGAAGAAGTTGGAAAATCCTATAAATCATATTATCAATTTCAAACAGGAATTCACATCTCACAAAGCATAGTTTACAACCGCTTTAGCATAACTTTACAAGAAGGAATATATTTGGGCTTAGCTGAAAGGGTTGATAAACATATAATGTATAATCGAGGCATCATTAAATATTGGGTGACAGAACATTTCTCTGCGCGATTAACCATGAAATCGCATTTGCACATCTTGGATTACCCAGAAATTGGAATTGGAATAAAACTATGAGCATAAAAAGATCAACCGTTTGTCTGTATTTAGTTCTTCTAACACTCTTTTCTTGTTCTAAAGAAAATGAAACAGAGGTTCGTATTCTAAAAGATCTAGGCACTTTTGGTGAGGTTATACTAAACAGTGCTTTTGAAGTTATTCTCATTCAAGACTCAGTTGATTATGTTGAAATTGTTACTGTTGAATCTTTAAAAAATGAAATTAAGGTTACACTTGAGAACGAGGTTATTTCTTTTGTAAACAATAAGCGTTTCAAATGGACTAACCCTGAGAATAACATTCCTACCCTTTACATTCATTGTTCAGAGTTTAAAAAAATAGAGGCGAATGAAAGTTGCAATTTTACCACTCCTGCGCCAATAACGAGCAAAGAGTTTGGGATTGTGTTGAAAGACAAAGCCAATTACGCTCACCTGCAATTGAATTGCGAGACTTTCTTCTATTGGAATAACTTTCCTACCGGAGGAAAGTTAACTTTATCCGGCACTGCAAAGGAGTTAAAAATATGGAATACAGCGATCATGTCGGTTGATGCAAAAAATTTAGTTACAGAATACGCGCTTATAGAAAACAATTCGAATGGAATTTGTGAAGTAAACGTTAGCAATCGACTGGAATACAAAATCGAAGGTAAGGGAGACATCCATTTATACGGAAATCCACCTGAGATTATTCAGAATGAACTCAGTTCTACTGGCAGACTTATTCAATTCTAAGCTATACTAGATCGCCATGAACCCGCGCTTTAAAAACATGCTTTTAGACATCCGCTTTTATCTAGCACTGCTATTTATAGTGCGCATGTATGGAATCATGGATGCACCTCTTGAATCGAGTCACAGTTGGAGGCAGTGCATTACCAACATGACTGCTAGAAATTTTTCTGAATCGGGATTAGACATAATGCACCCGAGAGTTGACTTGGGAGGAAACGAAACAGGTATTTTAGGTTCTGAATTCCCATTCTTAAATGCTCTTATTTATGTTATGAATTCCATCTTTGGCTTTCAGCATTGGTATGGCAGACTAATTAATCTATGCATGTCTACCATAGGCATCTACTATTTTTACTTGTTAATAAAAAACTGCATTACTCAAAAAGTAGCTTTCTACTCCTCGCTATTGTTATCGCTATCTATCTGGCTTACATTCTCGAGAAAAATAATGCCCGATACTTTTAGTGTTTCTCTAGTAATTATCGGTCTATATTTTGCATACAACTATTTGAAAAAAGGGCATTGGAAAAGTTTATTGCTCTATTTCCTATTTAGTACAGTTGGCATGCTTTGCAAAATTCCTGCACTGAGTATTTTCAGTGTAATTGCATGCATTTTCTTTATCCAACAAATCCATTTAAAGAGAAAACTATACTTTATCATCATTAGTGGCATCTGTGTCTCAATTGTTTTAGCCTGGTACTTCCTTTGGATCCCTCATTTAATCAGCACCTATAAATATCAACTCTATATCCCAAAGGGATTATTAGAAGGAATTCAAGAATTACAACCCTATTTCGGAAAGCTTTTAAAACGATTTTACTTTGATGCTTTCCACTCCTTCTTAGCATTTGGATGCTTTGTTGTTGGAATTGTATTTCTGGTTAAAAACAAACAATTCCTTATTTTAAAAAGCTTCGGAATTATTACCGTCGTTTTTATACCTGTCTCTTATACACATCTCCGAGCCCACGAGACAGGCAGAAATCT
>CAJXRL010000376.1 GCA_913059105.1 uncultured Flavobacteriales bacterium | reverse complement strand
AGATTTCTGCCTGTCTCGTGGGCTCGGAGATGTGTATAAGAGACAGGAATTACTCCTGATGTAATTATTTCTAGCCCAGCAAATAGAGCAATTACTACAGCAATTATAATAGCTGAAAAATTTGAAAAGAAAATTGAAATTATTGAAGAGTCGGAGCTTTATCATGCTTCGACTTTTTTATTGCTTCAAATTGTAAATCGTCTTCCTGACAAATTTGAAAAAGTATTTTTAGTTGGACACAATCCAGGCCTTACGGACTTTGCAGGATATTTGAGTAACGATCAATTTGGGAATTTGCCAACTGCAGCAGTTGTCGGAATTCGTTTCGATATTGATTCTTGGAGTTTAATTAGCGGCTCAACAGGAGATTGCTTTCTTTATGATTACCCAAAAAAATAGAATTAAAGAACCTCAATCCAATTATGAGTGTCAGCTATTTTTCCAGTCTTTAAGTCCTCTAAGTACTGCTTTACTTTAGTTGAAAATTTCCATTGAGTAAAATCAGTCAGTTTTAACAGTTTTTCTTCAAATCCAATTGCCGCAATTGGAGCAATTGTAGCTGCCGTTCCGACACCAAATACTTCGTCAATTGAATGGTCCTCAATGCCTTCGGTTAGTTCGTTTACGGAAATACGTCTTTCAATAACTTCGTAACCCCACTCTTCGGCCAATTGAAGAATACTTTTGCGAGTAATTCCAGGTAAAATTGTTTTCCCTTCTAAAGGTGGGGTAAGTAAAGTGTTACCCTTTACAATCATCAGGTTCATTGTTCCTGATTCTTCAATAAATTCATGACTTTGGGCGTCTGTCCAAATTAGTTGGTCGAACCCTTCTTCCTGAGCTTTTTTTGCAGGAAGTAAAGATGCAGCATAGTTGCCTGCTGCTTTAGCCGCCCCGATTCCACCGACAGCTGCTCTTGAATAATGTGTTTCAATTTTAACCTTCACAGCGCCTGTGTAATAGGAAGCGGAAGGAGATGTGATGATCATGAACTTATAAGAACCACTCGGTTTAACGCCCAAAAATGGATCATCAGCAACCATAAATGGTCTCAAATAAAGAGACATACCAGGTCCAACTGGAATCCATTCTCTGTCTAATTCAATTAATTGTTTTAGTCCATCTAGAAAGATACCTTTAGGAATATGAGGCATACACATTCTAGTAGCTGAAGAATTTAATCGCTTTAAATTTTCATCTGCTCTAAAAACGAAAATTTCTCCTGCCTCGTTTTTGTGTGCTTTAAGACCTTCAAAAATTGCTTGGCCGTAGTGAAAAACAGATGCCGCAGGAGAAAATTCCAAAGGTTGGTACGGTAAGATTTGAGGTGTTTCCCAAGCACCGTTTTTGTACTCTACTAACAGCATATGATCAGAAAAATCTCGACCAAATTTCAAATCATCAAAATTTACAGAAGAAAGCTTTGATTTGGTAATTTTTTGAACAGGAAAAGTAGAATATTTCACGGTATTTTTTTGTTGCGAAATTACCGATTACACAGGGAATTTTGATACCCGCCAAACTGACACATGTTAATTACTATTAACAAAGTGTGCATAATCTTTAACTTCTGAGTTTATCGAGAAGCATATTTAGCTGTTTGGCCTCCCCTTCTGATAATGAGTTAAAATTCGATTTTAATTCCGGTTCTGTTTTTTCAATCGAATTCACTAAATCTAATCCTTTTTGGCTTATTGCAATATCCGCTTGTCGTCGATCTTCTCTATTGACTTTTCGCACTACTAGTTTCTTGTCAACTAGTTTGTCAATTAATCTAGACACGTTGGACATTTTGTCAATCATTCGCCCTGAAATAGCATTAACTGAAATATAATTCTTGCCTTGTCCTCTTAATATTCGCAATACATTATACTGCTGATTGGTAAGCTTAAAAGGTTTTAATTGTTTTGCAATTAGATTTGTAATCCACTTTCCGGTAAATAGTTGATTAATCATCAACTTGTGGATTTCATCTTTGAATTTATTCTGTTTTATCTCCTTCTCAATCTCCATTATTAAATTTTAAGCAAATATATGTAGATACAAATAATGTATTGACG
>CAJXRL010000375.1 GCA_913059105.1 uncultured Flavobacteriales bacterium | reverse complement strand
AGCGTCAGATGTGTATAAGAGACAGACTCCTTTACCAGTATAAGCTTGTCTCAATGGTGATGCTTGTTGAATTATCGAGTCTACATTGGTGTGAACAAGCATGGTGTCATTGAGTGTGATTCCGGGTGAGGATGAAAATTCTATGTGTTCAACTCCTTCACTTTCGGCAAAAACGTCAAGGTAACGAGCGGGAATTTCTAAAGAAAATAAGGATTGAAATTGTAATCGAATGGTTCCTCCTAATTGTTCTGTTATTTGCCTAATTTGAGTTTCATTTCCTTCTACCAATAAGGGTATTTGCTCATTTTTGTCCGCAGTTTTTAAGTATTCTCTTAATTCAAAACCGTAATTTGCTGATTGTTGAGCAGTAGCTATTAAACTAACAGTAACTAAAAAGAAAAGCGCAATGCTATGCTTCAAGGTGGTCATATTCCGGTATTTCTTTTAAAAACGAAAAGTTCTTATTTATAAAATCAATCTGGGCACAAAAATGTTCCATTCCATTTGTAACTAAAAGGTATGGAAGTTTAAAGGTAATGTTATATCGACCAATTTGGTCAAATACCTTCTGATCTATTTTTATGTGTGGGGCTTTACATTCAACCATTAGAATTGGTTGGCCGCTTTTCGAGTACACTAAAATATCTGCTCGCTTTTGTAATCCGTTTAGATTTAAGCCCATTTCAATGGCAATTAAACTTGCCGGAAATCCTTTTTCTTCAACAAGAAATCGAACGATATGCTGACGAACCCATTCTTCGGGAGTAAGAACTAAGAATTTCTTTCTTATCGCATCAAAAATTTTAGTTTTTTTGTTCTCCTCTTTGATGGTAAATTGATAAGTAGGAAGATTGAGTGTTTTCATCTGTTATTCACAAAAATAAGGAGTCCCATTGGAATTCGAACAAATAATTCGAGACATTAAAAATAAAGCCTTCAAACCCATTTATTTATTGACTGGAGACGAAGAGTATTTTATTGACAAGATTAGCGATTCGATCGAAGATTCTGTGCTGGATGAAGCGGAGAAAGAATTTAACATGACCATATTATATGGCTTAGAAACAGACTTGCTAACGATAGAGTCAGAAGCAAAACGTTTTCCAATGATGTCAGAATACAATGTAATAATTGTAAAAGAAGCGCAGAGTTTGAAAAAGCTAGATGGACTTTCTAATTATGCCGTACAACCTTCTCCGTCGACTATATTAGTTCTCAATTACAAACACGGTAAACCAGATGGTCGTTCGGCTTTTGTAAAAGAGGTTAAAAAGTCGGGAGTCTATTTTGAATCGAAAAAGCTTTATGAAAATAAAGTAGGACCGTGGATAGATTCTTATTTAAAACGAAAAGGCTATTTTATTGAACCCAAGGCTACTTTTTTATTAGTTGATTTTTTAGGAACTGAACTCAGTAAAATCAGTAATGAGCTAGATAAATTAATAATTAACTTGACCAAAGGAACTACCATTTCTCCAAATATTATTGAAGAGAACATTGGCATAAGCAAAGATTTTAATGTATTTGAGTTGAATAAAGCTTTGGGCGCTAAAGATGTTGTGAAAGCGAATAGGATAATTAATCATATGGGAAAAAATGAAAAGGCACACCCTATTCAAATGGTGTTACCAAGTATCTATCGCTTTTTTTCTCAAATGTTGTTGTACCAAACCGTGCGGAATGGATCCAGTAGAGATGTGGCTTCAAAGTTAGGTGTTAATCCTTTTTTTGTGAATGATTTTATTTCTGCGGGTAGGAACTATAACACCAAAAAAGTGGCGAGAGCAATTGCCGCATTGCGTAAAGCTGATAACCTTTCAAAAGGCATAGGAGCTACGGGGATGAGTAATCATGAAGTATTACAAGAAATGGTTTTTGAAATCATTCATAGCTAGAGACAACAATTTTGCATCTCAAGTTGTCATTTGCCAGAAGGCGACCATTATTGCTCGTCTGATTAATTATATTTGCCATCCTAAAAATTAGATATGAAATTTTTTAAAATAGCAGTACTTGTTCTGTCTCTTATACACATCTCCGAGCCCACGAGACAGGCAGAAATCTCGT
>CAJXRL010000374.1 GCA_913059105.1 uncultured Flavobacteriales bacterium | reverse complement strand
GTAGATCGTCGGCAGCGTCAGATGTGTATAAGAGACAGCCTCTGTAGTTATTAAAGCTGACGGAAAAGTTGATGATCGAGAATTGAATTTTGTGAGAACTCAATTTGTAGGCATGTATGGCAAAGAAAGAGCAAACAAAGCTTTTCAATTGTTTAAAGGGGTACTGAAAAAGCAAGTTTCAGCAAGACAGGTGTGCATACAAATACGCCAACATATGCCTCATTCTTCTAGACTACAATTAGTTCATTTTTTATTTGGAATAGCAAAAGCAGACGAACATGTTTCTGAAATAGAAGTTGATGAAATTAGAAAAATAGCAGGGTATTTATACATTAATCAATATGATTTTGAGTCTATTAAAGCCATGTTCTATAGCTCTTCAGACAGTGCCTATAAAATTTTAGAAATTGAGACATCAGCATCCGATTCAGAATTAAAAACAGCTTATAGAAAAATGGTGAAAAAATACCATCCAGACAAATTAATTGGTCTTGGAGACGAGCACTTAAAAGGAGCAAAAGAAAAGTTTCAAAAAATACAAGCTGCATACGAAACCATTAAAAATGAACGAGGGCTCAGCTAATACTTCTAAAGAGTTTACCCTTTCAAAATTGAACTATAGCTTGAAACCTCAGGTAACAACATCGTTTATCTACAATTCTTTTCTAGAACAACGATACGGAATTACTGGAAAATATGTATTTTCGCAGTCTTATTAGAAACAGTGATTTATGAGTACAAAGTTTCCTGAATATAAAGGACTTAACTTACCGAATGTAGCAAAAGAAATGCTAAAATATTGGGAAGAGAATAACATCTTTGAAAAAAGCATGACTATCCGAGAAGGAAATAAACCGTACGTGTTTTTTGAAGGACCGCCATCAGCCAATGGATTACCGGGAGTTCATCACGTGCTGGCCAGAGCTATTAAAGATATTTTTCCACGTTATAAAACTATGAAGGGCTTCCAAGTAAAACGGAAAGCAGGATGGGATACGCACGGATTACCAATAGAATTGGGCGTTGAAAAAGAACTTGGAATAACAAAAGAAGATATAGGAAAAACCATTTCTGTAGAAGAGTATAATGCTGCTTGTAGAAAAGCCGTTATGCGTTACACAGGCATTTGGAATGATCTTACACAGAAAATGGGGTATTGGGTAAATATGGATGATCCGTATGTTACCTATGAGCCAAAATACATGGAAAGTGTTTGGTGGCTGCTAAAGCAGCTATATGAAAAGAATTTGATGTACAAAGGATACACCATTCAGCCATATTCACCAAAAGCAGGAACTGGATTAAGTTCACACGAATTAAATCAACCAGGAACCTACCAAGATGTTACAGACACTACCGTTGTTGCTCAGTTTAAAGCAATCAATGAAACACTTCCTAGCTTTTTACAAAAACAAGGTGCTGTTTATTTTTTAGCATGGACAACAACACCCTGGACATTGCCAAGTAATACGGCTTTAACTGTTGGATCAAAAATTGAATATGTATTGGTTGATACTTTTAATCAATACACCTTTGAGCCAACAAAAGTAATTTTAGCTAAAAAGTTAGTTGGCAAACAATTTGGAGGGAAGAACTCCTTTAAAGTTGATACTACTGAAGAATTAAAAGAGTACACTTCTGGGAATAAAAAGATTCCTTTTTATGTTGTAAAAGAATTTGTTGGAAAAGATTTGGTTGGTATTAGGTATGAGCAATTACTTCAGTATGTATTACCAAATGACAATCCGCAAGATGCATTTAGAGTAATTTCTGGAGATTTTGTAACTACAGAAGACGGAACAGGAATTGTACATACATCTCCCACTTTTGGAGCAGATGATGCCTTGGTTGCAAAACAAGCAACGCCAGAAATTCCACCAATGCTAATTAAAGATGAGAACGATAACTTAGTTCCATTAGTAGATTTGCAAGGAAAGTTCGTAAAAGAACTTGGTGAATTTGGAGGAAAGTATGTAAAGAATGAATACTACAAAGACGGCGAAGCACCAGAAAAATCTATAGATGTAGAGCTTGCCATTAAATTAAAAGAAGAGAATAAAGCCTTTAAG
>CAJXRL010000373.1 GCA_913059105.1 uncultured Flavobacteriales bacterium | reverse complement strand
GAGATTTCTGCCTGTCTCGTGGGCTCGGAGATGTGTATAAGAGACAGACATTACCTAGATCTTCTTTGTTTTCTAAGAAGTTAATATTATCTACATCAATCACTAGAAGCTTTCCTTGATCATAGGTGCTTATCCAAGCCTCGTAGCGTTCATTTAAACGTTTTAAATAATCAAGTCTAATGCTTTCTTCATATTCTCTTCCTCTTTTGCTTATTTGATCCACCAAAACCGGGATTGAAGCTCTTAAATAGATTAATAAATCAGGAGGAGCGATGAACGATTCCATTAATTTGAATAAAGAGAAGTAGCTTTCAAAATCTCTAGAAGTCATTAAGCCCATTGAATGAAGGTTTGGTGCAAAAATGTATGCATCTTCATAAATGGTTCTATCTTGAATTACATTTTTCTTGTTATTCCTAAATTCTTGAACCTGATTGAACCGATTATTCAAGAAATAAACTTGCAAGTTGAATGACCAACGCTGCATGTCATTGTAAAAATCATTCAAATAAGGATTCTCATCAGCATCTTCAAAATGAGGTTCCCATTTGTAATGCTTTGCTAAAAGAGATGTTAAGGTAGTTTTTCCCGACCCAATATTTCCGGCTATTGCTATGTGCATATCGACTATTTTATAAGTCACTAAAATAATAAAAAGCAGACGGGCAGCAAGGACTTTTATTATTTATTCGTCGAAAAAACAGTTAGTTTGTTTGAGCCAAAAACATAAAGCCCTGTTTTTTCAATTCGAATGTTTTTTACAGCCTCAATTTGGATTTTTCTGCAAGATTCATCGAAGTCTTTCTGAATATAACTGCAATATTGATCGCCTTTCAAATATCGAATCTCTTCGTTCACAATTTGAAACTCTTTAATATTTTGAATTGGTATTTTTCGTTGGAAGGTTCCAAAATGGTCAAACACAAATATTGCTTCATCTGAACTAATGAATAGTTGGTTGTTGAATTCCAACAATAAGTTTGGACTAACTCTTCCATCAAACCACTGAGAAAGATTTAATGACTGCTTATCTTTCACATAATTGTCATTTAGGTGGATTGCTCGCTGTTGGATTAGGTCATAAATCCATATTCCGTTAGCTCTTGATTTACAAGAATTTGAAATTTGATCATAGCCAAGTTTTTGTAAATCAATTTCGTTTCCATTGTCACTTAAATAGTTATCCAGAAATAAGACAAGGTTGTAATCAGCAAAAAACACCAAAATTTCATAAGGGTTGGTAGCGTCTACATGGCTAATGGTACCATATTTTCTGCTATTAAATGCCGAAAGAGAATCGCCTTTGTTGGAATACATCCAAATGAAACTTTCGTTCCAAAGAAAAATATTCCCTAGTTGATCTGTAGTAAAATGATCAGCATTATGAGAAAGTTCAAAGAGTTTTTTACCCGTAGATTGTTCTTGAGAAAACCCATGAAAACCTGAAAAGAAATAAAGAATGATAAATAAAATGTTCTTCATTTATACTTTTTGATTCATTGCTAAAATATCTTCTATAAATTCTCTTGTATTGCTCAATCTCGGAACTTTGTTCTGACTTCCCAATTTGTTTTTTTTCTTCATCCAATTGTAAAAAGTTCTTTTCGGCATTGGTTGAACTAACGGCATTTCTAGCGCCATATTTCCTTTTCGCTTCGCTTCGTAATCAGAATTAAGCTCTTTTAGTTTATGGTCCAGGTAGTTTGTGAATTGGCTCAAATCGTTTGGTTGTTTTCTAAACTCAATTAACCATTGATGTTTTCCAGCTTCTTTATTTGTTAAGTATATCGGAGCAGCTGTGTAATCCTCTATGCTGGAGCTAGTCAAGTTACAAGCATGCTCTAATGCTTGCTCAGCATTATCAATTATTACTTCTTCTCCAAAAGCATTCATATAGTGCTTTGTTCTTCCAGATACTTTAATTCTAAATGGATATTTCGATAAAAATTGAACGGTATCACCAATTTTATATCGCCAAAGACCTGCGTTGGTAGAAATGATTAATGCATAATTAGTATGTAGTTCGACCCTGTCTCTTATACACATCTGACGCTGCCGACGATCTACTCTGTGT
>CAJXRL010000372.1 GCA_913059105.1 uncultured Flavobacteriales bacterium | reverse complement strand
AGATGTGTATAAGAGACAGGAATTACATTGATTACAATAATTCTATTCCTGTTGTTTCATCATTTTTAACAGTTCGAAAATTAAAAGCAGAAGCATTAGCTATTGCCAAGCAGCATCAAATTGACGTAGTTCATTGCAGGTCTATAATTCCTGCTATAGTGGGAGAAAGCTTGCAAAAGAAGCTGGAAATTAAGTTCATATTTGATATTCGTGGCTTTTGGGCAGACGAGAGGGTAGATGGAAAAATTTGGGATTTAAAGAATCCAATCTTTCTTTTTTTATACAAGTACTTTAAATACAAGGAAAAATACCTATTTCAGCAAGCGGATTATATTGTTACGTTAACAGAAAATGCAAAATCGTTTATTAAGAAAGAGTTTGCAACAAAAAATCAATTTTTAGTTGTTCCTTGTTGTGTCGATTTTGAGCATTTCAATTATAGCAATATTCAAGAACACGAGGTCAATGAATTAAGAGCCAAAATTGAAATTCCAATAGATAATTATGTACTTACATATGTTGGTTCGCTTGGCACAAGGTATATGTTGTATGAAATGTTAAGATTCTTCAAGAGTTTAAAGTTAAAACAAGCAAACTCTTCTTTTCTCTTTATTTCTAAGAGTGACACTTTTGAAATTAGATCCATTTGCGAAAAAATTGATTTAGATTATTCCTCTATTTTTATTACTTCTTGCGAATACACAGAAATTCCAAAATACATTACAATTGGCGATGCATCTATATTTTTCATTGTAACCTCTTTTTCAGGAAAAGCTGTTTCGCCAACTAAACAGGCAGAAGTGATGAGCTTAGGATTGCCAATTGTTGCTAATTCAGGTTTAGGAGATACTGATATGATTTTGAAAGAGACAAAAAGCGGAATAGTTTTGCATGATTTTAATGAAGATTCATACAATAATGCTGTAATTCAATTGCTTGAATTTAAGCCAGAAAAGGCTGAAGTTAGAGCAGCGGCACAACGATTTTTTACTTTAAGCTCTGGAATTAAAAAGTATCATTCAGTTTATCAAAATCTTTAGTTTTTTTGCATTAAATAAAAAATATGGAGCCATACAACACTTCTGAGTTAAGCAAACGACAAGTAGGGGCGAAAGAAGTGTATTGTTTTAACCCTGGAGAGGAAAACATAGACTTGGAAACTGTGGAGTCTTTTGGCGAAGAATGGATGAAGTTTGATGCTTTCTCTGCTGAAGAAATAAAAAATGCTGGTGATCAATATTTTGATATTGTAACTGAGAAACAACTTAGCAACTCTTCTTATGTTTTGGACCTTGGATGTGGTTCAGGTCGTTGGACAAAATACATGGCCTCAAAAGCAAAATTTATTGAAGCGATCGATCCTAGTGAAGCGGTTTTTTCTGCAGCTCAAGCATACAATGACCTAAAAAATGTTCGTTTTACGCAAGCCGGTGTGGATACTATTCCATTTAATGACAACACCTTTGATTTTGTTATTTCTCTTGGAGTGCTTCATCACATACCGGATACAGGAAAGGCCCTAGCGTCATTAATAAAAAAACTAAAACCAGGCGGGCATGCCTTAATTTACTTGTATTACGCGCTAGATAATAGAGGCTTTTTCTACAAATTAATTTTTAATGCAAGTACGCTATTGAGAAGAGTAGTTTCAAAATTACCGCATAGCTTAAAGCAATTTGTAAGCGATGCATTGGCAATTTGTATTTACCTGCCATTTATTGCCTTATCTAAAGTGATTAAAACTGTAGTTCCTGGTAATTTATACATGAAAGTGCCTTTAGTGTATTACCGAGATAAAAGTTGGAACATTATTCGAAATGACGCATTGGACCGTTTTGGGACACCTCTAGAACAACGTTTTACCAAAGAACAAATCTTAGAAATGCTGGTAGCCGCGGGAATGGAAAAATTTCTATTTTCAGACAATGAACCATACTGGCATGTATTAGCTCAAAAAAAGTAACATGAAAAAGAAAGTTCTTTTTGTAGCGAATCACAGAATTGGTCGTTCTCCTGGACAGCGTTTTAGGCTGTCTCTTATACACATCTCCGAGCCCACGAGACAGGCAGAAATCTC
>CAJXRL010000371.1 GCA_913059105.1 uncultured Flavobacteriales bacterium | reverse complement strand
CGAGATTTCTGCCTGTCTCGTGGGCTCGGAGATGTGTATAAGAGACAGATCTATTATTGCAAATAGCGAGTATATACGATGTATATTGGTGGTAGATGCGGTTAATTCGACAATCGAATCTCATTATTTAATGTAGCACTTCATTAGATCACAATCAAAATACTTAGGAGTTCGCCCTTAAGCGAACGAGAGGATTTTGTTCGACCAGAGGGAGAATGTAATCTAACGGTTAGTATATGAAGCGTAGCATCCCGAAGGGTGCTATGATTTTATATACAATGTTGGCACCAGTATTTTTTCTATTTTATTTATTAATTCTTGTCTTGTAGATTCAAACAGTTCGCTCAAATCGGTTTTCGCCTCTAAATCAGTTTCAAGTAATGCTCTATTAATTATTGGTAACTGAAATGCTCTAATAGATATTTCTTTTCCATCTGCTAAAGCATCTTTAATTGTCAATTCTGTTTCTTCTTCCTGCCCTTGCTTAATTGTGTTAGGGTAGAATAATATGATTTCATCCACTTCAAACCTTACAGCATATGAGAGCATTTGATATAGGTCGTTCTGAGAAATACCTTTCTTTGGGTCTTTCTCATCTGAATAGACAATCTTGTATTTAGTATCAGCAATTAGAGATTTATGATCTGTTTTTAGCCATAAATCGGGTTTTAAATTAAAGGCTTTTCCTTCGTCAAGGTATATGTCGCTTCTTTGCGCTTTGGCAGTTACTTTCTCTAGCTCTTTGTCAATGAAACCAAAAATAAAGTCTTCAAAAACATATTCCATTGGAAGTAGAAAAGCGAAGAGTTTTAAGTCATTTTTATAGTCAAACGAAATACAGTTGGTGAGAAATAATTGGCAGTAATCACGGACTGTTTCAAACTCACCAAACATTGGACTGAATGAGATTCTAGAACATTGTTCAGCAGTTGCCCTGTCGTCTGATACTTCATCCAATATGAAGAGTATTTCTCTTAAGTTCTTCTTGCTATCTGGACTTGTTGTAACATTAAATAGGAGAGTAGTAACATACTTTATTATGCGATTGAATTCATTGTCAAAAACGAAAGCATCATAAGTACAATTGAGTTTATGCCATTTGCCTTTGCTTAAGTTTTCATTTATGTAATCGTTAGTGTTTAGTCTCCCTTTTATAAATGATAATTCACGATTGACCTCTTCATACTGTTGGTATATAGAAGAGTTTAAAAGTTCTCGAGTGTATTTTGAGAAGAGATAAATTAAAACTTCAAAAAAGTCGCTTTTTGCACTACCTAATGAAGCTTGATAGTTCGGGAATTTAATTTTTCGACAATAGCTTAACCACCATAGAATATGATTTTGAATTTGATTTACTTCATTGGTTTGATATTCTTTTTCAGAGTCGAAAAATATCTTTGGTAATAGGTTTATTTTATTTCCTTCATAATGAATTACACCAACATATTTATTTGATTTTAATTCATTTGAGTTATGTATGAATTGTAAGAATCTTTGAGATTCTATTTTGTCATTTCCATTTTCTGAATAAAAGGAATTTTTTTCACGACTATTCCAAATTTCATCAAGAAACCCTTCCAAGCCTTCAAATGAGTCTTGAATATCTACCTTGTTTTGATATTCAAAAAGGTTAATCATTCTTACCTGATATTTTTAGAGGCCATGAATTTTCTTCAATAATCAGACCTGCCGAATTCAAAATCCCTTTAACTTCTTTTTCGTCATTCATGTAATACTCAAGAAGCAATGGAATAACTTTCTTATTCATTCTTTGTACAAGGTCTTTATTGTCTCCCATAAAGTAAGCATGTCCAATTTGGAAGTCATGACCTTTTGATTTAATTATCTGTTTGTTGATTTTTTCAAGAATTTCAACATCATAGATTTCTTGATTCTCTATTTCGTATTTCGGATACATTGACTCAAACTCAAACCTTCTTCTTAGAGCGATATCTAATAGTGCAATTGATTTGTCAGCGGTGTTCATTGTGCCAATGATGAACAGGTTAGAAGGAACAATAAATGGATCGCCAGAAGGTAGGCGTGCTTCCAATGGTATTGCACCTGTCTCTTATACACATCTGACGCTGCCGACGATCTACTCTGTGTAG
>CAJXRL010000370.1 GCA_913059105.1 uncultured Flavobacteriales bacterium | reverse complement strand
CGAGATTTCTGCCTGTCTCGTGGGCTCGGAGATGTGTATAAGAGACAGGGAATTAATAGCGCCTTATCAGTAGGTTTCAACGTAAATCACGAATTCAGTAAGAAATTAGAAGTTCAAGCTTTCTATTATCTAACACAGAACAACGGAGAATTAGATAAGGTAATTAACACTGAAAACTTTGCACAAAACCAGACCTTTAAAACAGACCAAGTCGTTAACAATAAAGAAGACAAATTCAATCATTCATTCAATTTAAAGGCAGATTGGAATCCAGATAGTATGACTGAAATTAACCTCTGGTCAAACTTATTTTTAAACGATGATCGTTATGATAACATCAACCAAACTATTTTTACGCCAAGCACAGAATCAACAAATTTCACTATTAATGACAACGATAATGATGTTCAAAAAACTAGTATTTACAACAGTCTTTCTTACAAACGAAAATTTGCGAAGAAAAAAAGGAATGTAAATGTATACTTGAACCATTATGGTTTAGATCAAGAGAATACTACCAAAATAAACAATCAGCTTTTTGGGAGTGACATTGTTCAGCGTCAAGAATATGACCAAACACAATCGAGATGGAGAGGCGGTGTAAGCTTCACCGAACCTTTAGATAGTTTCTGGGTGGTTACCGTAGGTTATAAGCTCGAAAATGAAAAACAAGAGCCAAGACGAGACTTTTTCAATTTGGATCAAAATGGTGGTGAGCCAGTTTTTGATGATAGTTTAAGTTCAACATTTGAACGTATTGCTATAGAGAATATTGGAAGTTTAACTTTCCGAAGAAATAAAAAGAAAGGAAATTTCTCTTTCGGTTCTACTTTTAACCACACACAGCTTCAAGTAACTAACATAGACAGGGAATTTCAATACATTCTTCCATTTGCCTCTTACCGGATTCGTTTAAAAGGTTCTCAAAGTTTAAATTTCAGATATTCTACCAGAACGCAATTACCAAATCTACAGCAATTGGTGACCATCCCTGACAATACCAACACCAATCGCTTGTTTATTGGGAATCCTGATTTGGTGCCTACCTACAATCATCAATTCAATTTTAATTATTGGACCTATGATCCTGTTCAACAAATGAACATCTATACTGGTGCGTCATTTACTATTTCAAACAATAGAATCCTTAATCAAGTAACTGTAAACGAAGATTTCACAACGACGGTTACTCCACAAAATTCAGGGTTTTATCAAGGAGCTTATTTCTATGGTGGCATTAACAAACCCATCAAAAAGCTTAAAATTAAGTTAGGTTTAAGCCCTAATGTCAATTTTACTAGAAGTGATGTTTTCTTGAATACATCAGAAACAGAAGTAATTTCGGCGGATTATTCAGGAAAAATTACCATTGAAAGGCTTAAAAAAGAAAAATGGAATTATAAAATAGGTTTCAATTTAGGCTATAACGACCGACGATATGAAGCGAATAGCGATTTCAATCAAACCATTAGAAACTACAGCTGGTTTGGAGAAGGAGAATACGAAATTGGCAAAACCATGATTTTCAAGATTGACTACTCCTATAATCGCTTTGCTTCTACTCGATTTGTTCGAGAACAAGATTTCCATTTAATTGGAGCTAGTTTTAGGAAATCATTTAATGATGATAGTTGGGCTATCAATTTGATCGCTAATGACGTTTTAAACGAAAATATAGGCGTGCAACGCAATGGAGACATTAATACCATTTATGAAGCAAACTATAATACACGAGCCCAATTTTTCATGTTAATGGTAGAGAAGAAAATTGGTAAGAAGGTAAAGGATCCTAATCGTAAGAAAGGAAAATCTTGGTATTATTCAGATTAAAACACTCAGCTACTCTTTATAATTCACCTCAACATCCATTTCTCCGATCACTTTGAACTCGGTTCTTCTGTTTTTAGCGCGACTTTCCGGATTGTCACTCCCATCGTCGTTCTTATTTGGCACTCTAGGCTTACTTTCTCCATAACCTTTTGGAGTTAACCGTTTTTTAGGAATTCCTTTCTTAACCAAATAATTCACGACACTTTCCGCTCTCTTTTGTGATAAACTCTCATTGTAATCATCTGTACCTGTCTCTTATACACATCTCCGAGCCCACGAGACAGGCAGAAA
>CAJXRL010000369.1 GCA_913059105.1 uncultured Flavobacteriales bacterium | reverse complement strand
CTACACAGAGTAGATCGTCGGCAGCGTCAGATGTGTATAAGAGACAGGAACTAATCAAACTAATAATTTCTCCTATTTGGTATGAAGCTGGTTGAAATCTAAACTCAATTTCCCCGGACCCTGCTGGCACCAGCATCCCTCTGAGAATATAATTTACTTTAAAGTATTTGTCTTCTTTTCCGTTAACAAATACTTTCCATCCATCTTTGTAGAACACCTCTGAAAAAACTGCAAATTGCTCTTGAGAAGTTTGATAATTATATTTTAACACATTTGGCAAATAGGATGATAAAGAGATTCTATCAGTACCCGCATTCGAAGAATAAACACTTTTTACGCTGGCATCCTCTGCAACCTGAATTACGGCCGTGCTTTTAGAATTGAAATTGAGTAAGGCCATAATTTCCTCATTTGCTGATTCAACTACTCGAATTGAATCTACAAACCAAGCATTACCGTTCCTATTCAAGTTCTCTACGTACGTCATTTGCTGTCCTTGCTGAGTATTTACAGCACCTATAATGTATTTTGCGTTCAACATATTGGCAATCCCCATTTGAGGCAAATACCTCTTAACGAGATCACTCCCCCCTTGAGCAAAAGCTTGACGTAATTGAAAATGTTCTGTACCTAAACGAAAATCTACCAACTCTTGATATTTTTTCATTTTTGCTGCATGATACCCCCCTAGTGTTTTATGGAAATAGGCTGTTCCCGCATCTTCATCTAATCGTGAAGAGGTATTCAATACACGATAATGAGAATTTCTCATCAATGTAGTAAATTGAAGTTTCTCTGACTCTAATCTTGTTATCCTTCTCTTTTTTCCCTTTTTAGTACTAATTCTCTCATTTATCCGCTGAGAAATCTGAGGGTTTAATGCAATCTCTTTCTGCAAGATGGCATTATCTACTGCACTTGCTTGATAAGGAGATAAATTAACTTCAGGCAGTTCATATTTTTCATATTTGTTCTTTGAATTCTTACTAGCACCTTCAACAGTATCATTATTGAAATACCTTTTGTCCACTGCCCATAAGTCTACCAAAACCAATACACCAACCAACATGACAAAAACGTTTCGATTAACTTTACTATATAAGTACAAACCGAGAAGTAAGAACAAACCTAAAACAAATTGTAAAGACCTAAGGGCATCAGATTTTACGATATCGACTCGGTAATCAATAAGCTGGCTAACACCAATATCAATTACACTCTTTTGGCTAGCATTTTGACTTATCTGCTCGGCAAAAATGGCATTTTCCTTTTCACTGGTGAAATCCAAAAACGAATCAGGAGTCAACCATAAAACCAAAAGCAATGTAAAAATTGATCCTGAAATAATAATTAATTTCTTCTTTTGCTCAATTATAGCTTCTCTGTTTTCATATAATTCCGAAAGAAATAAAACTGCAAATACTGGCAAGGTAAACTCTGCAATTACAAGTAACATGGCAACTGCTCGAAACTTGTTGTAACCAGGCACATAATCAATAAAGAATTCTGTTAATCCCATAAAGTTTTTGCCCCAGGAAAGAAACAAGGCTAAGATGGTAACTACACCTAGTGCATAAATTAGCCGGTCTTTCACAAAAAATACCGACAAAATCGCTAATACAAACACAATAATTCCTATGTAGACAGGGCCAGAAGTGAAGGGTTGATTTCCCCAATAGGTGCTAACTACATGCTGATTGTCTTGATACTGATTAACTAAGAAATTAAAAAAGCTGGGATTTTCTCTTCTTAAACGTTGAACTTCATCCTCTAAACCAATAATAGCGCCTGAACCTCCTCCTTTAACATCAGATAAGAATAGCGATAAGCTCTCTTCTTTTCCATAGCTCCACTGTGTAATGTAATCTTTATCTAAACCACTGCTTTTGACAGCATCATTTGGTGTTCCGTTAGGTTGAATTGTTAGTTCTGATTTACTTCTTGTCGAAGACTTAGAATATTCATAGGTGGTCAATAAATTGCCAACATTGGCCCCTACACCAAGAAGAGCCGCACATAGCAGGAGTCCTGAACGCCTGAAAAACAAGCTTAGTTTTTTCTCTTTAGAATAGGAAATTAAATTCCTGTCTCTTATACACATCTGACGCTGCCGACGATCTACTCT
>CAJXRL010000368.1 GCA_913059105.1 uncultured Flavobacteriales bacterium | reverse complement strand
CGAGATTTCTGCCTGTCTCGTGGGCTCGGAGATGTGTATAAGAGACAGACGTTATTGTTTATGATTGTTTGGGTTGGTCGCCCAATATGGTTGAAGGAAGAGATTTGTGGTGGCACAATGTAGTGGAAGGAATGGAAAATTTTTGTCCGGCAGAGCCGATGGATTCTGAAGACATGTTATTCATTTTATACACTTCAGGTTCAACTGGAAAACCTAAAGGAGTGGTGCACACCCATGGCGGATACATGGTGTATACAGCCTATTCCTTTCAAAATGTATTTCAATACGAAGAGAATGATATTTATTGGTGCACGGCGGACATTGGCTGGGTAACCGGACATTCATACATTGTTTATGGACCTCTGCTTTCTGGAGCAACAACTTTAATGTTCGAAGGGGTTCCAACTTTTCCGGATCCGGGTAGGTTTTGGCAGGTGTGTGATAAACATGGAGTGAATCAATTTTATACAGCACCAACGGCTATAAGAGCACTTATGGCATATGGATATGATTATGTATTGAACTATAGTTTAGACTCTTTAAAAGTTCTAGGAACCGTTGGTGAGCCAATTAATGAAGAAGCTTGGAACTGGTACGATTTGCATGTTGGAAAGGGCAATTGTCCAATTGTTGATACCTGGTGGCAAACTGAGACAGGTGGCATTATGATTTCGGGATTAGGGGCACATAGCCCCATGAAACCGACCTATGCGGGTTATCCTTTACCAGGAATTCAACCTTGTTTGCTGGACCAAGAAGGAAAAGAAGTAACCGAAAACGATGTTGAAGGCTATTTGTGTATCAAACGCGCTTGGCCATCTATGTTAAGAACTACCTACGGAGACCATGAACGCTGCAGGTTAACCTATTTTTCTACGTATAAAAACTATTATTTTACTGGCGATGGAGCGAAGCGAGATGCAAATGGCATGTACCGCATTATTGGCAGAGTAGATGATGTAATTAACGTTAGTGGTCACCGATTTGGAACCGCTGAGATTGAAGATGCAATCAATTCAAGTAAAATTGTAGTGGAGTCGGCAGTTGTGGGTTATCCGCATGACATTAAAGGGCAGGGAATATACGCTTACGTGGTTTGCGATCAAATTCCAGAGAATGAGCAAGAGGGTAAAGAGCAAATCATTGAATCTGTGGTAGCGCAAATTGGAAAGATTGCCAAGCCCGAAAAAATCCAATTTGTTACTGGCTTGCCTAAAACAAGGTCGGGAAAAATAATGCGAAGAATTTTACGAAAAATAGCAGAGGGGGAGCCCGATAAATTAGGGGACATTTCAACTTTGTTGGACCCGGAAGTTGTTAAGGATATTGTGAAAGGTGCAATTTAAGTTGAATTTGGATTCTGGGAATAATGAATGTAGAGGGAGAATTAGGAGGAGATTATCGGATAATTACAAGTGGAATTTATTCGATATTTACATTGGTATTTTCCGTTCAATAATAACTTCATGCTCGATGAAACTTGGATATTGTATAAATCAGTAAAATCTGAGGGAGTAAATTAGCGCGCAAAAATCTGTCCTTTATCTTTAAAGGCTTTGAACTCCAATGCGTTTCCTTCGGGGTCTAAAAAGAACATGGTACCTTGTTCGCCAACTTCTCCTTTAAAACGAATGTAGGGTTCAATAATGAACTCGGTATTTTGTGCTTTCATTTTTTCAGCTAACTTTTCCCAAACGCCCCAATCTAAAACAACGCCAAAGTGCGGCACAGGAACTGCTTTTCCATCTACCTTATTAGTAGGAGCTGTTTTTTGCGAATGATTTTTGTCCACATGAATTACAAATTGATGGCCAAAGAGATTAAAATCAACCCAATGGTCAGAACTTCGCCCTTCTTCGCAGCCTAACGTTTCTCGGTAAAAGGTACGGCAAGGTTCTAAAGAGGTTACTGGTATAGCAAGGTGGAAGGGGTTCAAAGCTTAAGTTTTAGGGATTGAAATTATTGTTTTTAATTGAATAATGGTAAGAAAGAAAACGCTATATCAACCCAACGCTCATGGCATAAACGGTCAACTCTGAAACGGAATTGATACCTAGTTTTTTCAAGATATTTTTTCTGTGGGTGTGAACCGTATGGTGGCTGAGGTGTATTTTCTCCCCAATCTCTTTATTTGT
>CAJXRL010000367.1 GCA_913059105.1 uncultured Flavobacteriales bacterium | reverse complement strand
TACACAGAGTAGATCGTCGGCAGCGTCAGATGTGTATAAGAGACAGGAATTAAATGGAGGAATTCCAACCATTTCATTCAGAGATTTAGCCATCCAAAAACGTGAAAACGATTTGGTTGCGGCTTCATTTGGTAGAGGATTCTATGTCTTAGACGATTACAGTGCTTTAAGATCTGTTTCTCCCGCTCAATTAAAAGAAGAAGCCACTTTATTTACCCCAAGAAAAGCGTGGTGGTACGTACCCCGATCAGCTGTAGATTTTGATACTAAAAGAGGATCGCAAGGTTCACAATTATACGTTGCCCCTAACCCAGATTTTGGTGCAGTATTTACCTTTTACTTGAAAGAAGAGCTTGTAAATACAGCTAAAGCTAGAGCAAAAGAAGAGAAATCGAATCCAGGAGATGTCCCTTTTCCAGGTTGGGATAAGGTACAAGATGAGAAACAAGAGAAGGGTCCTTTTGTCTATTTAGAAATTAAGAATTCAGAAGGAAAAATTCTTAATAAAGTAAAGGCTCCAACTAAAAAAGGATTCAATAGAGTTACTTGGAATTTAAGAGTAGCATCAACAAATGTTATCAAATTAAATGATTCTAAAAATAAAGCTGATGGCTTAATGGTAGCTCCAGGAACGTATACTGCCACCTTATATAAAGTTGTAAAAGACAAAATTTCGCAGTTAGGAGAATCAGTTAAGGTAGAAGTAGTGCCTATGTACAAGGGAACATTAAAAGGATCAAGTCATAGTGAAGTAGCAGCGTTCTGGAGACTATATGAAAAATTGAGTCACGACGTGAGTAAATTTAATTTGCAGCTTAACAATTTGAATAAAAGTGCAGATAAACTAAACTGGGCAGCTTCTAGAAGTAATGTTGAAAATGAAACAATGACAGAAATTTCTAATCTCAAAAAGGAGATTCTTGAACTAGAAACTATTTTAAATGGCAATTCTGCTAAACGTGAAATTGGAGAAAGAACAAAACCAACTATTGGTTTCCGACTCTTCTCATTGAATAAAGGAATTACAATTTCTACCTATGGACCAACCGAAACTCATAAACAAACGGCAATTCTTATTCAAAGTCAATTGAACGAATTGAACAAAAGTTTGAATACGGCAACAACAAAATTAGCTAGCTTAGCGAAAAAGGTCCAGGATGCAGGCGGCCCATGGATTGAAGGTCAAGATTAAGAGTTAGAACGCAAGTCGAAACTATTCGACTGAGCAGCCTGCCCGACTTATGGCGGGCAGGCAAGCTTTGTCATGCTGAGCGGAGTTGTAATTTCTTTACTACCAAATTATAAGTCAGAGCAGCGGTGTAATTCCTTTGTTACTCGAAATCCAAATTGTCCGTCAGAGCAGTGAAGTTTGCACTGAGCGGAGTCGAAGTGAAGACTAGGCAATTTGAATACACCGTTTATGGGCCTTACTTAATGCGCTTTAAAACCATGGAACACAGCAAGTATATGATGTAAATTAATAGACCATAAAGTGTGGTAATTAAAGAGACTTTGAGCCCACCTGCTAAAATGCCTGGCGACATTCCTTCTGAAGCTTCTATTACTGAAAAGGCGCTAAAAAGCCCTATTAATTGACCTAGAATACCAACTACTAAGCCTAAGGTTCCTATTGTTTTCAACGTTTGAATTGATTGATTCAATGATTTTTCGTCTCCTTTTCTTACAATAGACCTTACAAAAACGGCTAAAAGAGAAAGTAAAATAAGCGTTAGAATTCCCATAAATAAAGGGCCTCCTTGTGAAAATAAATTATACATGCTTCTAAAATTTTGCGGAGATTATTTCATCTCCAAATTATTAAATAAATGAACACCTCAAAACTAAGATGCAAACCTTCCCAGAAACAAGGTAGAATCCATTTCCCAAGCTGCATTCCGCCGACAATAAACTCTACAAATACTTAAATAGCTTAGTTTTGCTGCATGATTTTGAAAATTGTTGATTTTTTTAAAACAACTTGGTATTGGATTTTCACCGCCCTACTATTACTTGTTTTCTTTGTAAGTAAAGGGCATTCTTTTAGTCAAGTATTTTACTTTATTACCTTTCTTTTGCCTGTTGTAATAGGTCTGTCTCTTATACACATCTGACGCTGCCGACGATCTACTCTGTGTAG
>CAJXRL010000366.1 GCA_913059105.1 uncultured Flavobacteriales bacterium | reverse complement strand
GCAGCGTCAGATGTGTATAAGAGACAGGGCACAAGGTTGATTGCTTGCTAACCGAGAAGCAATTCCAGTACCTAAAGAAAAGCCGTAGATAATTATATTTGAAGCGTCATATTCATTCAGCATTATGTTGTAAAGTCTTTTTGTATCCCTTTGTAGCAATCTTTCTCCGTTAATTTTTCCATCACTTTTCCCAAAACCTCTGAAATCAAACATCAATACATCATATTCCAAATTGACAAAAAATGGAGCAAAACCTCCCCAGTACCTCAGATTATCGGCATTTCCATGAATATAAAAAAGAAGCCCCTTTGATTTTTTAGCTTTAAAAAGCAAACAATTCAGAGAAACTCCGGTTTCTACTTCATAAAATCGTTCTTCAAAATCAGCCTCAAAAGGAAAGCGGTAATCTTTTGCAAGCTTAATGGGTGAAAATATTATTTTCTCTTGAAGAAAATAAAACGTTAATAAGATACCAGCTAAAAGACCTGCTAGAACTATTAAGATAAGAAAAGTCCAAATCAAGGTTTCCACAATCGAAAAGTACGACTGTATTTTTTCACCACGTATTTTTTAAAAAAAAAATGGCAACATTTTTGAAAAGTAATTATCAATTAACAAGCGTTAACAGCCCTATTGTGGCTTAAGATTGTACTTTTGTTAGAAAGCATTTATTTATGAGAAAATTATCTTACTTCTTCGCTTTGGTTTCGATTCTAGTTATTGGAAATGAAAGCATAGCACAAAAAGGATATACTATTAATGTAAAATTAGATGGATTAACCGACTCCACTGCATACTTAGCATATTATTACGGTCCGGGACAATATTATAGAGATACTACTCTAATTAACGGTCAGGGAGAAATGAATTTCACCGGATCAGATTCTTTGGAGCATGGTATGTATTCCGTCATTGTAGGAGGACGAAGATGGTTTGACTTTATGGTTGACAATCAAGTTATTTCATTAAAAACTGACACTTCCTACACCATATTAAATATGAAAGTGAAAGGCAGTAAGGAAACGGAAATATTCTACGAATACTTAGCATTTCTAAACGAGCGACAATCGACTGCTAGGAAAATGGCAGAAAAGAAAAAGACAGGAAATGCGCGAGAAAAGAAAGAAGCTGATGGAGTGCTAAAAAACCTTGATAATGAAGTTAAAGGCTACATTGCAAATTTTCATTCTCAGCACAAAGGCACATTCACAAGTAATTTCATTTATGCGGTTGAATATCCTAATGTTCCTGAAGCTCCAAAAAACGCGGATGGCTCAATTGATAGCACTTTCGCTTTTCGTTATTTCAAAGCTCATTATTTTGACAACTATGATTTTTCAGATGAAAGGTTACTAAGAACTGCAACCTTCCACGACAAAATTGTTTATTACATAAATAAGTTAACTGTTCCCGATCCTGACTCTCTTATTATTTCATTGGACTATATTCTTGGGAATGCAAAAAAGAGTACTCCATTACTTAAATATGCTTTAACACATTTTACCGGTCATTATGAACGATCTGATAATATGGGAATGGATGCTGTTTTTGTTCATTTGGCAAAAAACTATTTCATGAAAGGAATGGCAAATGAATGGTTCACTGAAAAGCAATTAGAAAAGCTTAGCGAACGTGCAAACGCGTTAGACCCACTATTAATTGGCAAAAAAGCGCCAAACATTGTGGTTAAAGACACCGCGCAGAAGAAATTTTTAGAATTATATGCTATAGAAGCGGACTTCACAATTGTTTACATCTGGTCACCTAGCTGCGGGCATTGTAAAACTTCTACTCCAAAGTTAAAAACGCTTTACGATAAAATGAAAGATAAGGGTGTTGAAGTTTTTGCAATTGGCAATGAATTTGAAAATGAAGAATGGAAGGAGTTTATTATAAAGCACGATTTGAATTTTATAAATGGATCTGATGGAGAAACTTATCAGAGTAATTTCAGAACGCTTTATGACGTGTACAGCACTCCTCAGACTTATTTGTTAGATAAAGACAAAAAGATACTATCTAAAAAAATGAGCATTGCGTCATTGGAAAAAATATTAGAATATTTTATCGAACTGAGGGACAATCAAAATGAAAAATAAACTTGCTATTATTTTGCCTGCAGTCATTTTGTGCTGTCTCTTATACACATCT
>CAJXRL010000365.1 GCA_913059105.1 uncultured Flavobacteriales bacterium | reverse complement strand
GAGACAGTTCGAGGTACTGTTCATTTTTTCCCTCTTGCCTATAAAATTCAGCCATTGAAAACTGCAATTTGTAATTGGTAGAATCTAATTGCTGCATTATTTCATACACTTTCAATGCCTCTTCTTTCCTTCTATTTGAAACATAAGTGTCAGCCAACATCCCATAATAGCGAATCTCGTTGGGGTAAGTATCAATTAATTTTTGAATTTCGGCCGCTGCTGCATCAACATCATTATTAGATAAGTGCACTCTTTGTTTCAAAAATGAAACCTCCTCAGTTACTCCTAATTCGTCTTCAATTTGATTAATAACTTCTAATCCTTCGGCTATTTTACCATTATTTAAAAGCATCTGTGCTAATTCATATTTTAGCTCAATTCGTTTAGGTTCGTTTTTTATAAGATCTCTAAATTCCCCTATTGCTTTTTTGGTTTGTCCTAAATCTCTGAGAGACGTTGCATAGGAAAGTTGAAACCAAAAATTGGATGCGTCTAACCTAACTGCGGCTTCATACTGTTCAAGTGCTAGTTGAGGTTTTTCTTGAAGGCTGTATATATTTCCTAATTCATAATGTGCTGCTGCGCCATTAGAATTCAAATCCAAAGCTTTTTGAAACAACTTCCCAGATGCCTCATAGTGTCCTAGAATTTTCTCCTTAGCTGCATCTGCATATGTTTCACCAAAAAGAATACTTCGTGCTTCAGATTTGTCTTGACCTTTTTCCTTTGGTAATTGTGCTGCATTTTTAGAACCAGAGCACGACCAAAGAAACAAGACTGTAAATAAAGGGAGAATTAGTTTTTGCATTCGTTTACAGCTCGTTGTAATCGCCGATACTTATTTGTTTTGCTGACTTATTAATTTTTACTTTATTGCCAACCATTGAATTCGTAAAATTTAACCCTTTGATTGTTGTATCGCTTTGTATGATTGAATTCGAAATAACCGCATTTTCAATGCTAGTATTTGCGCCAACAGAAACATGAGGACCAACAACACAGTTTTTTAAAGTTACATTTTCACCAACATAGCAAGGAGTAACAATAATTGCATTTTCAAGTTGAACTGAATCAGATACGATATTCTGGTCTTTGATAAACTCTAATACTCTTTGATTTGTGTTTACCGTTGCATTCTTGTTTCCACAATCTAACCATTCGACAACCTGGCCAGGAGCAAATTTAGTCCCGGCAGCTTTCATTCTTTCCAGTGCTTCAGTAATCTGGTATTCGCCTTTATCCTTAATATCGTTGTCAATGAGATATTGTAAATTGTCTTTTAGGTATTCTCCATCTTTAAAATAATAGATACCAATAATGGCCAAATCAGAAACAAACTCTTCTGGTTTTTCTATAAAGTCTGTAATGTTGTTGTTTGAATCTAATTTTACAACCCCGAATGCTTTAGGATCAGCAACCTGTTGAACCCAAATTATACCATCTTTTGAATCATCTAGTTTAAAATCTGCTCTAAATAGCGTATCAGCGAAAGCAACAATGGTTTTTCCACCCATCATTTCTTTAGCACATAATATGGCATGTGCCGTACCTAAAGCTTCTTCTTGGTAATAGATATTTCCTTTTGCTCCTAAGCTTTCAGCCACTTCAATAAGGTGCTGTTCTACTTCCTTTCCGAAGTCACCAATAATAAAGCCAATTTCTTCAATTGGCTCATCGCATACTGCAGCAATGTCTTCAACTAAACGCTGAACTATTGGTTTTCCTGCAACTGGAATTAGTGGTTTTGGTACGGTTAGAGTGTGTGGTCTTAGTCTACTTCCTCGACCAGCCATTGGTACAATAATCTTCATATTCTAGTTATATCGTTTTATGCAATAAGAGTTTTGTTTTCTTAAATGCATTAGTTTGATTCTTTATTTAACACCAGTAGAACCAAATCCTCCGGCTCCACGGTCTGTATTATTTAATTCTTCAACTTCAACCCACTCAGCTTGTTCATGAGCCGCAATCACCATCTGCGCAATTCGCTCTCCGTTTTCAATTACAAAAGTGTCTTTTGATAAATTGACCAGAATGACTTTAATTTCTCCTCGGTAGTCTGCATCAATTGTACCAGGCGAATTCAACACAGTAATACCATATTTCTGTCTCTTATACACATCTGACGCTGCCGACGATCTACTCTGTGTAGA
>CAJXRL010000364.1 GCA_913059105.1 uncultured Flavobacteriales bacterium | reverse complement strand
GATCTACACAGAGTAGATCGTCGGCAGCGTCAGATGTGTATAAGAGACAGATAGCGATCAACTTTAATAGTTTAACAAAAATGGAACCGATTGGTTTTATCCAATCTTCAGTAAATTCTCTTCCTCCAACTTGAAGCATAACAAAACCAAATACTAAACCTAGTAGCATTCCGATTAATATTTTCCAGTGTAGTGCTAGTTTTTTCATAAGATAGTATGACTTTGTAGTAAGATTTTAATTATTTATACATTTTGTTCAGCAAGTAAAAATCTGCCAACACCAGAGCTGCCATGGCTTCTACAATGGGTATTGCCCTAGGAACTACACATGGATCATGTCGTCCTTTACCTTGCATTTCTACAATATTTCCTGAGCTATCTAGTGTGTCTTGCTTTTGAATAATTGTGGCAACTGGCTTAAACGCAACTCTAAAGTAAATATCCATTCCGTTGCTAATACCTCCTTGAATTCCGCCAGATAAGTTTGTTTTTGTAGTCCCATCATCATTGAATAAGTCATTGTGCTCGCTTCCTTTCATTCTTGCGCCACAAAATCCACTACCATATTCAAAACCTTTTACTGCATTAATACTTAACATCGCTTTACCTAAATCGGCATGCAGCTTATCAAATACTGGTTCTCCTAAACCAATTGGCACATTTTGAAGCACACAAGTAATAGTGCCTCCAATAGTATCACCATCTTTTTTAATAGCTTTAATTCTGTCGATCATGCGTTCGGCTGTATCCTGATCAGGACAGCGAACATCATTACTTTCAGTTTTAGAAAAATCTAAATCCTGATATGGTTTTTCAAGAAATATATCACCAACAGAAGACGTATAAGCGTTAATTTGAACATTATTAATCAGTTGTTTTGCGATTGCTCCTGCAACTACACGAGATGCTGTTTCTCGAGCTGAACTTCTTCCTCCACCTCTATAATCTCTAATGCCATACTTTTTTTCATATGTGTAATCAGCATGGCTAGGGCGATACACATCTTTGATATGAGAATAATCTTTTGATTTCTGATTTGTATTTTTAATAACGAATCCGATTGGAGTTCCTGTAGTTTGTCCTTCAAATATTCCAGAAAGAAATTCAACGGTATCTGGCTCCTTTCGTTGAGTAACAATTGCAGATTGACCAGGCTTACGACGATTTAACTCTCCTTGTATTGCTTCAAAATCAAGTTTTAAACCAGCAGGACAACCGTCTATAATTCCTCCAATGGCAACACCATGCGATTCTCCAAATGTGGTAAGCTTGAATATATTTCCGAAGGTATTTCCTGCCATAAACTACTTTTTGTGCTAAGTTAATTGATACTTGGTTAATAATGAAACAAGTTAATACTAATCTTTTTTAATTAATGCATTCCGTAATATGGTTACTGGATGCAAGGCTTGACGTTGTGTTCCATCTTTTATTTGATGTCTACAGCTTGTTCCATTTGCTGAAATAATCTCCTCTTCTGAAGCTTTTCTAACTGCAGGAAATAATGTCTGCTCTCCTATTTGCATGCTAATGTCGTAATGTTCTTTTTCATAGCCAAAACTGCCAGCCATTCCACAGCAACCACTTGGTATAATGGTCACCTTATAGTTTTTAGGCAAGTTTAATACGGCAAAACTAGAAGATTGATTTGTCAAAGCCTTTTGATGACAATGGCCATGAAATTTTATGCTTTTATGCTCTAAAGTGAATTGATCTGATGTGATATTCCCTAGTTCTATTTCTTGCTGAATGAACTCTTCAATTAAAAATGTATGCTTTGCTATTCGTTCTGCTGAAGCTTTATCATCTGCTAATCTGAGGTATTCATCTTTAAAAGTCAGAATGGCTGAAGGTTCGATTCCAATTAAGCATTCTTTAGATGACACCTTGTTTTTAAAAATATTAACATTTTGATTTGCAATTGATTTAGCCTGTTCAAGTAAACCTTTAGATAAAAAAGAACGACCAGACTCTTCATGATCAATTACATCAACAAAGTAATTTAAATCACTCAACAACTCAAGTGCGTCAATGCCAATTTTTGAATCTAATAAGTTTGTGAATTCATCATTAAAAAAGTAAACCTTCTTTATGTGATTTCCTCTTCTATATCTGTCTCTTATACACATCTCCGAGCCCACGAGACAGGCAGAAATC
>CAJXRL010000363.1 GCA_913059105.1 uncultured Flavobacteriales bacterium | reverse complement strand
TTACTATTCTAAATTATTGCCCTTTGCTCTCTCCATTCTTTGCTCGCTCGTTACTTGCTCCTCCATTACTTAATAATTGCAAACTTCCCTTTTTTCACTTTTCCCGTTTCCAAATCCTCCACAGCAAAAAGATAAATTCCTCTACTTACAATTTGTGTAAAATTGGAAAGCAGGTCCCATGCATGTTCCCCACCTGAGAACTTATTCTTCTCTGCATCATCTGACCCAAAGGTTTGGAACCAACGAATGTCTTCTCCTTTATAATTCTGATCGTGATAAATTTCATCGATTAAATCTCCCGCAGGAGTAAAAATTCGAATCATGCATTTTTTTGGCAAGTTAGCAAAAACCAATTTTCTACTTTGTTCTTGGAAGTTACTCTGTCCTTCCCAAGATGCTCCAAAGTAATAAGGATTTGGATAAGCGTATGGCTCATTCTCATCCATATCATCATTCACCTTTTTTCCAGGAAAAACTCTAAAGTTATTTGCCAATAGTGACGATTGTAATGATCCTAAATTCTGCTCTTCATCTCCTGTATCGAAAGCAGAAACGCCCACTGCATATTGCCATCCGTTCAACAAATTGTTGATTTCATACTTGTAGTAATATGTAATAGAATCTCCTTCAAAATTAATTGGATCGCTTAAAGCAATGTCCTCCAATCCAATTTCATTAGAAATTTGATTTCCCAGCACATCGTACTCTTCCAACGGTTTCAAGTCTCTTAACAAATCTGGAACTCCAATAACATCAAAACCTAACTTGGTAAGAAATACCCTGTAGCCTTCAAAATCCATTGTTTGAGAAATTGGATCAATTGAAGCTTCTGCGTTATTTGACCAATAGAGCGTTACTTTATTGTCCTCGGCAACAATTTTTGTTTTTGGAATGTCTGGTGGCGAAGGCAAAATAAATCGAGTAATTACTCCATTCTTGTCTCCATCCTCACCAGCGTCTAATACACCATTAAAGTTAATATCTTCACCGTTAAATGCCGTTTGGGCTCTTATTGCATTTGCTCTGAATTGAGCTTGTTGCCCTACCGTGTTATCGGTATACGGATTGCCATCTTCAACTTTCGGAGCTAAAATAAATGCAAAAGAAATTTTAATTGTATCTCCCTTTTGAAAATCTCTAAAAGGTCCAACCGAAACTAAATCAGATCGGTTACCTGCTGAGTTTAATTGTTGTTGAAATGTTCCTCCTGCGCCACAAGCACTGTCTTTTGTCCAACAGGTTTCGTCGTCTAAACCTCTTGTCATTTTATTGTAACGCTGTGCTTCGCCAGATGGTGCTTGAAAAGTTCCTGTTCCAGGATTGTTAAAAATCCAAGCGTTGTAATTGTCATAAAAAACACTGTCCACTTTAGGATGATGAAATCCGAATTTATCGGAAGCACCAAGAAATTTTTGACCAATGTATGAATTGGTAAATCCAACATCGCCACTGTGGTCATAGCAATAAGCCATTTGAAGACTATCAATATAACCGTTACCGCCTTTGTCGTAAAAAGCCGCTCCACCAGAACCTGCAGGAGTTACATTTAGATTCCGTACCACGGTATTAGCCCACAAACCAATGTGCAAACTGTCTATCAAATTTGCTCCACCATTCAAATCGCCTCTATTCACAATGTCCATATCAACAAAAACTACAAAATCGCTAAATGCAAAGTTGAAGTTATAGGTTCTCAATTCAACATCTACAAACATTGGAGTATGATTCTGAATTTGAATGTTTGTGTTTGGAACAGTAACAAATCGGTCAGAGAAAGTAGCGACATAATCTTGATGAGAAACAGCTTGAGGCGTGAAAAATGGACTGTCTTTAAAAGTAGAACGTTCTGTTAATTCCGTTCCGGGAACGGCGCTAAATTCAAAACCCGAACCTCCTGTAATATATCCTTGGGTAGCATCTACTGCTGCAGTGGTCACTAATTCTTGACCGTTTCTAATTCCTCCAATCCAAATTCCTGACTCAAACAAATGCTCAACGCCAGAACCTGCAGGAAATTCGCAAGAGGTTGTTGCCGAACCATCGCGATAACCTCTAAAGGCGTTACCAAAAGTTCCAACATTGGTAACTGCTACTTTAACATTGGATACGCTGGTATTTTTTTCCTCAAAAGATTGAGCACTGCAAAAACTGTCTCTTATACACATCTGACGCTGCCGACGATCTACTCTGTG
>CAJXRL010000362.1 GCA_913059105.1 uncultured Flavobacteriales bacterium | reverse complement strand
AGCTAGAACTGTCATGGGCGGATTTAATTTTAAATTTTAAGAAATATGAAAAAGTTTAATAACAAAAAATTTGGAATAGTTTTAATTGCAACCGTACTCTCTTTAACAGCTTGTGAGAAGTTCTTGGATTTAGAACCTCCGTTCAGTCAAGATGCGGATAACTATTTTACGGAACCCTCACACTACGAGTTAGCCTTAATAGGAGCTTATGATTTATTGCAAGGATCATTTATTAATATGTGGATTGGAGAAATCGCTTCAGATAACTCAATTGCGGGTGGGGAAAGTGTAACTGATTCTCAAGGCTTACATGAAATAGAATCAATGACTCATGGAGCTGTAAATAGAGAATTGAGAAGTGTATTTCAATGGAATTACGCTGGGATTAGCAGAGCTAATTTTATTATGGAAAATCAAGACAATATTGAGTTTGAAGGTAAAGATCAAATTTTAGCTGAAGCGACATTTTTAAGAGCATATTACTATTTTCAATTGGTGAAGTATTTTGGGGATGTTCCTTTAGTTGTTGACAAAAGATTAGGTGCTGATGAGGTAACAGAAATAAAAAGAAGCAGTAAAGCAGATGTGTATGCGCAAATCGAAGCAGATTTAAGTTTTGCTTCAGCCAACTTAAACCCGGTAAACCCTGTAAAAGGAAGGGTTAATAAATGGGCCGCTTTAGCTTTGCTTGGAAAAGTTCAACTGTATCAAAATAAATTTTCTGAAAGTGCAACAAGCTTAGATCAAGTGATAAATTCTATGCAATATCAATTAATTTCAGATTATCGTAATTTATTTTTGGTCGGTAATGAGGGCCATTCTGAAGCAGTATTTGATATACAATACAGTGGTTTAGAGGGCGGTGGCTACGGTTGTTTGATTTGTTTGGAAGGTAATGCCGCTCCTGGTTTTCAAGGAATTCGTCAATATGATGGACCAATATACGGTGATGGAAACAGTTACAATCTACCAACTCAAGATCTGAACGCTTCATTTGAACAAGCGGATGTCATTAGAAGGGATGCTACTATTCTCGATATTGATTTGTTCATTAGCCAACAAGCCAATCCTTCTTCAATTACTTATGCTGTTGGTGGCGGAGGCCATACTGGATTATACAATAACAAATACATTAAAAAACTAGGGGAAATAGGCTTGCCTGATAATGATTTAACTAGTCCGGTAAACAATATAGTAATTCGCTATGCAGACGTTTTGTTAATGGCAGCTGAGGCGCACAATAGAGCAAACAATGACGGACCGGCATTGATCTATTTGAACCAAGTTCGTTCTAGGGTCAATTTATCTTCGGTAAGCGCAGGTGGACAAGCATTGACTGATGCCATTTGGTTAGAAAGACGACATGAATTATCTGGTGAAGGGCATCGCTTTTTCGATTTGGTAAGAACAGGTCAGGCAGCATCAAAAATTACCGGCTTTCAAGTTGGGAAGCATGAATTGTTTGCAATACCGCAAATTGAAATCTCTTTAGCAGGAGGAAATTGGAGTCAAAATCAAGGATATTAAATTAAAGAATATGAAAAAGAATATTATATTTCTCATTACAATAACTCTATTAGCATTTTCATCTTGTAAAGAGGATGAACCTGTTTTGGGATCAGCACCTGCAGTGGCAGATGCAGCATTCACTTTTGTTGAATCTGCAAGCACTCCCAATATTCTTAATTTTAAGGCTGACCGATCTGATGTTGTTGCAGTGTGGGATTTTGGCAACGGTACAAGTGCAGAAGGTTCTAAAGGCACCGGGACATATCCAAGAAAAGGAATCTACACTGTTACATTAACAATATTTAGCCAAGGGGGAAGTGCTAGTTCATCTCAAGACGTGGTTATTATCAATGATGACTTCTCTTTATTAAGTGATCCATTATTTACCTATTTAACAGGAGGAGTAGATAGTTTAAATGGTAAAACGTGGGCAATAGATTCAGCTACTGTAGGTCATTTTGGTGTCGGACCAAATCCAATCGATCCTGTCCATGGCGATACATCCAACTTCTATAGTGCAGGAATAAATGAAAAGGTTGGGGCAAGCTTTTATGATGATAGGTATGTTTTCAAAATAGGAGCATTCAGTTTTGACATGATTACCCAAGGTATAATTTATTTAAACACTAAACAAAGCCTGTCTCTTATACACATCTGACGCTGCCGACGATCTACTCTGTGTAG
>CAJXRL010000361.1 GCA_913059105.1 uncultured Flavobacteriales bacterium | reverse complement strand
CTACACAGAGTAGATCGTCGGCAGCGTCAGATGTGTATAAGAGACAGGCTTAGCAGTTAGTCATTATCAGATTAGTAATTACATAAAATTGTAACAAAATTTAATTTGATTCGTTACATTTCCAAGCCGAAAAATGAGCAAACTAATTACTTTCTTTTTCCTTTTATTATCCGTCGCAAGTACTGCTCAAAACTGCAAGCTGAGTGGTCGCATAGTAAATTTAGATGGCAATGCAATTCCTTTTGCAAGTATTTACATTTCCTCTATTGCTAAAGGAAGTATGGCAAATATTGATGGAGAATTTTCTTTGACTGTACCTTGTAATAGCTATACGATCCAATTTCAAAGTTTAGGTTTTGAAAAGAAAGCGTTAAAAATTGATATAAGTTCAGAGAACGAACAACAAATTATTCTAAAAAACATTAGCTATTCTGTTGGAGAAGTTGAAATCGATGCATCGCAAGAAGATATAGCATATAGCTATATTCGTAAAGCGACAGCAATGTCTGAATATTATAAAAAACAAATAATCGCTTACGAATGTGAATTGTACATTCGAAGTTTTTACGATCCAGAGAAAATTCCTTGGTTGGCAAAAAAACTAATTCCTGAAGAAGACTTAGCTGAAATGTCTACTGGTAATATTTCAGAAACATTATTAGAATATTCATTTAAACGGCCCAATACAGTAAGTCAAAAAATATTGGCTGCAAAGTCAGGCATATTAGACTCTTTAAAAAATGGTGCACAATACATTAACCTAAACTTTTACAATTTAGGTGGCAAGAGCATGATCAACCCATTAAGTAGAAATGCATTTTCGGTGTATGAATTTGAGCACATTAGCACCTATTATGAAGATTCAAAGGCGATTCATAAGATAAAAATAATTCCGCGCCGAAATGGCAATGATTTAATGTGTGGTTTTATTTACATCAACGATAAAGTATGGAACATAAACAACGTAGATGTTGAGTTTCAGCAACCATTGGCAAAGTTAAAATACCAACAACTATATACTCAGGTAAGACCGAATGTTTGGATGCCAATTAACCATAAGATTACAGCAAACGTTGAAATTTTGGGATATGAAGTCCAAGTAAAATACTTTTCTACCCTGAGTAAACTGCATGTAGTAACTGATCCTAAAGTTGATGAGCAAATATTAAACAGCCTACAATTGGCTCCAATTGATATTGAATTTGATGGAAACATACCTACTGAGAAAAAAGTTAAGTTGGAGAAGTTAGATGCTAAGATTGAGAAAATCATCACAAAAGAACGAATTACAAAAGGAGAGTCATTAAAATTAATTAGACTCATTAAACAGAAAGAGAGAGAGCTAGAAGAGAAAAAAGATACAGCGAATTCGTTAGAAATCACAAGAAATAAAACAGTGACTTACGCTGACAGTGTATTTTCTCAAAACGATTCAATTTGGAATGAGAAAAGAACTATTCCACTTTCTGAACAAGAAAAAGGCATTTATGTTGAGCGAGATTCGTTGGAAAAAGTGATTAGCGGCGATACAGCGATTGCAAAAAAAAGGAGCTTCTTTGGACACCTTTTGTTCTACAATACAGCGCAAATTTCAAAAAATAAGAAGTTTCGTTTTACACCTTATGGTTTGTTAAGCCATGTTACTGGTGAATACAATACCGTCAATGGAGTTACGCCCTACAAAACACTTTTTAAAACTGAATGGCTGGATAAAAAAGGAAAGTATTTTAGCTTTGAACCTATGCTTGGCTACGCTTTCTCGCGAAACCGTTGGTTAGCCGATGGAAAAATTAAAGCGCAATATAACGGTGAAAAGAGAGCTGCATTTTTTGCACACTTCGGCAGATTAACAGATGATTTTAACCGGGACGAGCCGATTCCTCTGCTTGGAAACACAATTGCTACTTTGTTTTACACTCAAAACGAAAAGAAATTTTTTGAATCTGATTTTTTCAAAATAGGACATCAAATTGATATTTCAAATGGCTTACAATTAGTTGCAAAATTAGATTTTGAAGACAGAAGCGCACAGCAAAATAATTCGAACTTTACATTAACAGATTGGTGGAACTTGGACTTCACTCCTAACCTTCCTGAAAACGATGAAGTAAACAACAACAATTCATTATTAAACAATCATCAGTCATTGAGTTTGGATATTGAACTGAATTACACCTGTCTCTTATACACATCTCCGAGC
>CAJXRL010000360.1 GCA_913059105.1 uncultured Flavobacteriales bacterium | reverse complement strand
CGGCAGCGTCAGATGTGTATAAGAGACAGGTAAGAACCTAAAGCCAATCCGCCGAAGTTGAACAATAAGAATAATAGAAGAAGTTTAGTTGAATTTGTCATCTGAACTACGAAGTTAATCAACAAAAAAATGCCTGAAACAACTTAAGTAAATACTTTTGTCATTTCAGGCATTCTGTATACAAGAGAAGCTCTAACTAGTTTTTCCCTGATCTTTTTCTGTCTGTTTCGTTTAACATTACTTTACGAACTCTTAAAGAACCCGGTGTAACTTCTACGTATTCATCAGCTTGAATATATTCTAAAGCTTCTTCCAAAGAGAACTTAATTGCTGGTGCAATTCTAATCTTATCATCCGCTCCTGAAGAACGCATGTTCGACATTTTCTTCGCTTTTGTTAAGTTAATTACCAAATCTCCAGCTCTATTATTTTCTCCAACTACCTGACCTCCATAAATCTCTTCATTTGGGTTAACAAAGAACTTACCTCTGTCTTGCAAGTTATTTAATGAGAAAGGAATTGCTTTTCCAGTTTCCATAGATATTAACGAACCATTTTGACGTCCAGGAATTGCTCCTTTATACGGCTGGAATTCTTTAAATCTGTGCGACATGATTGCCTCACCCGCAGTAGCTGTTAATAAGTAATTTCTCAATCCAATAATTCCCCTTGAAGGAATTTCGAAATCTAAAATCATACGACCACCTTTAGGCTCCATGTTCAACATTTCACCCTTTCTTTGATTTACAACCTCAATCGCTTTTCCACTAACTTCTTCTGGTAAGTCAATTGTCAATTCTTCAATTGGCTCATGCTTCTTACCGTCAATTTCCTTAATAATTACCTGTGGTTGACCAATTTGAAGTTCATATCCTTCTCTTCTCATGGTTTCAATTAAAACCGATAAGTGAAGTACCCCTCTTCCGAAAACGTTATGAGAATCTGCAGAGCCTGTTTCTTCAACTCTTAATGCTAAATTCTTCTCTAACTCCTTATCTAATCTATCTTTAATGTGTCTCGATGTAACAAACTTTCCCTCTTTACCAAAGAAAGGAGAATCGTTAATCGTAAATAACATACTCATTGTCGGCTCATCAATCTTAATGGCTCCTAAAGCTTCAGGATTTTCAATATCAGCAACAGTATCACCAATCTCAAAACCTTCTAAACCAACTAATGCACAAATATCTCCGGCTTCGACTAGGTCTACTTTCACCTTGCCCATTCCTTCAAATACGTATAATTCCTTGATTTTACTCTTTACAGTTTTACCATCTCGTTTCATCAACAATACTTGCTGATTCACTTTTATGCTACCTCTTTGTAATCTACCAATAGCGATACGACCAATAAATGAAGAATAATCTAATGAAGTAATCAACATTTGAGTATTTCCTTCAGGCGGCTTTGGCGCAGGAATATGCTCAACGATAGAGTCCATTAAAGGAATGATATTATCCGTTGGTTGCTTGTAATCATCGCTCATCCAACCTTGCTTTGCAGAACCGTAGATGGTAGGAAAGTCCAATTGATCTTCCGTAGCACCTAAGTTGAACATTAAATCAAATACCTTTTCTTGTGCGATATCTGGTGTACAATTCTCTTTGTCTACTTTGTTTACAACAACAATTGGCTTCAAACCTAATTCAATTGCTTTTTGCAATACAAATCTTGTTTGAGGCATTGGGCCTTCAAAAGCATCTACCAATAGTAATACACCATCGGCCATATTTAATACTCTTTCAACTTCTCCACCAAAATCACTGTGACCAGGAGTATCAATAATGTTGATCTTTAAATCTTTGTAAAAAACAGATACGTTTTTAGCCAAGATCGTAATTCCACGTTCTTTTTCTAAATCATTGCTATCCATAATTAACTCTCCCGGAGTTTCATGGTCACTAAATAATTTTCCTGCTAGTAACATTTTGTCTACCAAGGTCGTTTTGCCGTGATCAACGTGGGCAATAATTGCGATGTTTCTTAATTTCATCTTTTGTGTTTATTGTTCTTTTCGGCGAGAAGCGGTCAGTCGGTGTCTTTTTTAATTGTAAAAAATCACCATTTTAGCCCTTTTCAAGCCCTATTTTTACGGGCGCAAAAGTAGGTTAAATTGCTTGATTTTTAGGATTAATTATCTTAATAAATCGAGCAAGGCTAACACCTCTGTCTCTTATACACATCTGACGCTGCCGACGATCT
>CAJXRL010000359.1 GCA_913059105.1 uncultured Flavobacteriales bacterium | reverse complement strand
GTATTATTGTGTAAATAAATATTATTATCCAAAAATACTGAAACTTCAAGCCTAAATTTGTGTTTGAATTGTTAAAAAATCAATAAAGTCCATGTCTGTACCTGTTGAAGAGCTAGATCCTAGGAAACACATCATTATTAAAGGTGCGCGGGTTCACAACCTAAAAAACATAGACGTTGCTATTCCTAGGAATAAATTGGTAGTGATTACTGGTCTTTCTGGATCAGGAAAATCTTCTTTGGCATTTAGCACGCTTTATGCGGAAGGGCAAAGGAGGTACGTAGAAAGCTTGTCTTCTTATGCACGACAATTTCTAGGTAAAGTTGAAAAGCCAGATGTTGACTATATAAAGGGAGTTTCACCAGCAATTGCCATTGAGCAAAAAGTGAATACGACCAATTCGCGGTCAACAGTCGGTACAACAACCGAGATTTATGACTATTTGAAATTGATGTATGCTAGAATTGGGAAAACCTTTTCTCCAACAACAGGCGAAGAAGTAAGCAGAGATCAGTTAGAAGATGTAGTGAGTTTTATTTTGGCACTTCCTTTAAAGGCAAGAGTGTATCTAATTGCTCCCATTAATTTAAAAGCGATTAAGAGTTCTGAAAATAAAATTCAACTCTTATTGCAACAAGGCTTTAGTAGAGCATTGGTGAAGGGTAAAGTGGAGATGTTAGAGGATTTAATTCCTGATGAAAAGAAATTTAGTACCGTAGATATAATTGTTGATCGATTTGTAATTAATGATGAAATAGAGGATGAAGAAAGTAGGATAGGCGATTCTGTAGAAACTACATTTTACGAAGGAAAGAACAATTGTATTGTAGGATATGAAGTAGAGGGAGAGTTGAGATTGAAAAAATTCAATAGCCGTTTTGAAGAAGATGGTAAAGAATTTTTGGAGCCAAGTGTGCACCTTTTTAGTTTTAACAATCCTATTGGGGCTTGTCCAAAATGTGAAGGGTTTGGTAAAGTAATAGGTATTGATGAAGATGTTGTAATCCCTAATAAGGCCTTGTCGGTTTATCAAAATGCTATTGCTTGTTGGAAGGGAGAAAAAATGCAAGTTTGGAAGGATGAATTAATTCGAAATGCCGAAAAATTCGACTTCCCGATTCACAAACCCATTTTTGAATTAAGTACGGAACAATATGAGACATTGTGGGCAGGAAACAAACACTTTAAGGGTTTAGATGATTTCTTTGCTTATTTGAGCTCCAAGAGTTATAAAATTCATTTTCGGGTCATGCTAGCTCGTTACCGTGGGCGAACGGTTTGTCCTGAGTGTAAGGGGAATCGATTGAGGAAGGAAACTAATTACGTAAAAGTAGGTGATAAGTCAATTAATGACTTAGTAAGTATATCTATGTATGAATTAAGTGCTTTTTTTAAGGGTTTGCAGCTAGACCTGCACGATTCAACTATTGCCAAGCGATTGCTAATTGAAATCAAAAACAGAATCAAGTATTTAGAAGATGTTGGGGTTGGTTATTTGAACTTGAATAGACCAGCGAATACGCTTTCTGGTGGAGAGTCGCAGCGAATTAACCTGGCTACTTCTTTAGGCAGTAGTTTGGTGGGCTCCATGTATATTTTGGATGAACCAAGTATAGGCCTTCATCCGAAAGACACAGAACGTCTAATTGTGATTTTAAGGTCACTTCGGGACTTGGGAAACACTGTAATTGTTGTAGAGCATGATGAGGAAATTATACGGGCAGCTGACCAAATTATTGATTTAGGGCCTGAAGCAGGAAGCAATGGAGGGCACTTGGTTTTTCAAGGAGATGCAAAAGCGCTTACCAAAGCAAATACCTTAACCTCAGATTATTTAAATCATAAAAAGACAGTATCTGATAAAATAGAAATTCGAACTTCGAACAATTACATTGAGGTATTTGGGGCAAGAGAAAATAATCTAAAAGGTGTCGATTGTAAATTTCCGCTGAATGCTATGACTGTAGTTTCTGGTGTAAGTGGTTCTGGCAAATCATCATTGATTAAGAAAATAGTTTACCCTTCGTTAATGAAAAAATTAGGGGGCTATGGTGAAAAAACGGGAGTTTACAAGGAGATTACTGGAGCGATAGATTTGTTGAAAGATGTTCAATTTATAGATCAAAATCCAATTGGAAAATCTTCTCGGTCAAATCCAGTAACGTATATAAAGGCGTACGATGAAATTCGAGCTCTTTTTACTTCATTGGGCTTGTCGCAATCAAGAGGATATAAACCTGCCCATTTTTCTTT
>CAJXRL010000358.1 GCA_913059105.1 uncultured Flavobacteriales bacterium | reverse complement strand
TCGTCGGCAGCGTCAGATGTGTATAAGAGACAGGCCTTACACAACACTATTTTTAAAATCATATCTGATTCTGCTCGCGAGCTTGAACTTGATTCATATGTGATTGGTGGCTTTGTGCGTGATCATATTTTAAATCGAGGATTACATAAAGACATTGACATTGTTGCTGTTGGTAGTGGAATCACACTTGCCAAACAAGTCTCGAAAAACTTGCCAAACAAACCAAAAGTACAGGTGTTTAAAACCTACGGAACAGCTATGCTTCCTTTTGAAGATATGGATATTGAATTTGTAGGTGCTCGAAAGGAAAGTTATAATGAAGACAGTAGAAATCCTGTTGTTGAAAACGGAACTCTTGAAGATGATCAAAACCGAAGAGACTTCACAATAAATGCTTTAGCATTAGATTTAAGTGAAGATAATTTTGGTGCCTTATTAGATCCTTTTAATGGTGTTGAAGACTTACAGAACAAAATCATTCGTACACCTCTAGATCCTGATATAACGTATAGTGATGATCCTTTGAGAATGATGAGAGCCATCCGATTTGCGACACAACTTGGATTTGTTATTGAAGCAAAATCATTGGAAGCAATTACAAGAAATAAAGACCGTATTAAAATCATTACTAAAGAACGTATCGTAGTAGAACTTAATAAAATTCTAGAAAGCGATGTACCTTCTGTAGGTTTCTTATTGCTTGAAAAAACAGGTTTATTAGACCACATTTTACCAGAGTTAACTGCTTTAAAAGGTATAGATGAAATTGAAGGACAAAAACACAAGGACAACTTTTACCACACATTAGAAGTTGTAGATAATATTTCAAAGCACACAGACAATCTTTGGTTGCGTTGGGCTGCACTGCTTCATGATATCGGAAAAGCACCTACTAAAAAGTTTAGTAAAAAAGTAGGTTGGACATTCCATGCACACGAATTTGAAGGTGCTAAAATGGTATATCATTTATTCAAAAAGTTAAAAATGCCATTGAATGAAAAAATGAAATTTGTTCAAAAAATGGTTTTTATGAGTTCCAGACCTATTGTTTTAGCTCAAGACCTTGTTACTGATTCGGCTGTTAGACGTTTGGTTTTTGATGCTGGTGATTATGTTGAAGATTTAATGACGCTTTGCGAAGCAGATATTACGACTAAGAATCCAAATAAATTTCAGAAATATCATAATAACTTTAAGATTGTCCGTCAAAAAATTGATGAAGTTGAGGCACGTGATCAAATACGTAATTTTCAACCACCAATCTCAGGTGAAGACATTATGAAAGCTTTTAATATCAAGCCTTCTCGTGAAATCGGACAGATAAAAGAATTGATTAAAGAAGCTATTCTAGAAGGTGATATTCCTAATGAATATGAAGCTGCTCATGAATTAATGATTAAAGAGGGGAAACGTTTAGGACTTACAACAAGTTAAGCACTTTTTAGTCTACTGCTTTTAAACTTAAATCTTTATTGTACACAGAGTGTGTCAAAGCTCCTGAAGAAATAAAATCCACACCACATTCGGCATATTTCCTAACGGTTTTTTCGTTAATACCTCCTGAAGACTCAGTTAAACATTGATCACCAATAATCTTAACAGCTGTTCGTGTATCTTCATAATTGAAATTGTCTATCAAAATTCGATACACACCTCCAACTTCAAGGATTTCCTTTATTTCATCAAGATCTCTTGCTTCAACAATAATCTTTAAATCACGATTAGTGTCTTTTAAGTATTGCTTCGTTTTATTAATTGCTTTTGTTATTCCTCCAGAAAAGTCAATATGATTGTCTTTCAACATTATCATATCATACAATGCAAACCTATGGTTCTCTCCTCCTCCAATTTTTACAGCCCATTTTTCTAGAGCTCTAAGTCCAGGTGTTGTTTTTCTAGTATCCAGAATTTTGGTTCCAGTACCTTCTAATAAATCAACAAACTGTTTTGTTTTTGTCGCAATCGCACTCATACGTTGCATCGCATTCAAGACCAATCGTTCAGCTTTTAAAATAGATTGCGAAGCACCTTCCACATAAAACACAATATCTCCATACTTTACAGGACTTCCGTCTTCAATCAAGGTTTCAACTGTCATGTCTTTATCGACATAAGCAAATACTTGCTTTGCGAATTCTACACCAGCAATAATGCCTTCATCTTTCACTAAAAGTTTGGCTTTACCTTTTGCTGTTGCTGGAATACAAGCTAAAGAACTGTGATCTCCATCACCTACATCTTCTCTTATCGCATTTGTAATAATGAGG
>CAJXRL010000357.1 GCA_913059105.1 uncultured Flavobacteriales bacterium | reverse complement strand
GGCTCGGAGATGTGTATAAGAGACAGCCTACTAACTGTCCGTTGTAAAAACGTTTGTTATCCGTAAAGTCAAATTCATCAGAAAATGCATTACTTGATAAATTGTAGAAAGCAGAAAGACTAGGCAACACCGTTGATTTTTGTTGTTTTAAGAGCAAGGAGCTTGCTTTTTCTTGCGTGCTGATGATTTGATAATCAATGTGCGAAGAAACATTAAACTCTTTCGTTAAATACTCCTCAGAAGAAGACAAACTGGTAACCGTTTTCAAATCGTCAGACAAACCTAAGGTGGAAGAAATGTCCATTCCCAAGATAAACTTCAGTTGGTTGTTCAGCACCTCTACTGACCTTACGGCTTGTTCTTGGGAATTTTTTACATTCGCTAAGGTCAAATCTATTTGGTCTTTATCTTGCTCTTCTGCAAATCCATTTTTGTACAATTCGCCAATTTCAAAAGCACTTTGCGCTACACTTTCAACATTGCCTTTCAAAATTTCTACATTTCTTACAGCAACTAGTGAATTTCCATATGCTACAGTAACCATGTTTTTCACCTCAATATCTGTTTTCTTTTTGTCGTTTTTCGAAAGTTGCAAATAGGTTTTTGCCGCCTGTAGTCCTACCAGATACGAACCATCAAAAATCAACTGCTCTGCTCTAAGATTCAATCCCACTTGCTGCTTAGTTCCAAAAAACACTTCTTGAAATTCTCCTGCTGGTCCTCCAAAAGCCTCTGCCGGAATTAATGACAATGGAGTTTGAACATACCGCTGATAACTTCCACTAGCATCAATTTGCGGTAAGCCAGTTCCTATGGTCTCCAATACTTTTCTATCTGCTATTTGAACATCCTTATCAGCATTAATGCTCATATAGCTATTCTTAATGGCGTAGTTCTGGGCCTCTTGCAGGCTGAATTCAAAACTTTCGCCCTGCGCTAGTGCTGTTGAAGAAAATCCAACGACCAAAAACAGTAACGTAATCAGGTTTCGTTTCATATTATACATTGTCTTGATTAAATTTTTGTTTTAAATATTCTCTTCCTTTTGAACTAGCTATTCCACGAATATGGTATCGCATCATTTCTCCGTGTATTTCATGTGCAATAATATCTTTTGCAGGAGTATTTTCCGGATTCATAATAGATGACATCATGGAAAGGTATAACTCCGTCACTATGGTAGCGTTCATATTTGTCCGATAAAAGCCTTCGTTCATTCCATTTTCCAAATTTGTATGAATCGATTTTCGCACAAATTCGTCTTTATGCTTGACCAGAATTTGAAATGCTTCTGGGTGATATTTCCGCATGTCAAATAAAACTGAAGGATGCATTTCTTTCATTTGAGTACTGACTTCTTTTGTCATTTCCATGATTTCATCGATAGCATTGTCACATTTACTAAAAGTTGCTTCCAAGCTACACTGCTCCCCATTAATGTGAAATTCCATCATTTTTTTCACCAAATCTTTCTTGTTGTCAACAAACTGGTATAAGGTTTTCTTCGAAATTCCAAGCTGTCGGGCAACTTCATCCATTGTCATACTCTTTATGCCATACTGCATAAAAAGATGAATCACTTTTTCGAATAGTTGTTTTTCTTCCATAATTGAGAGCGCAAATATAAAAACAATAATTGAATTGAAAACGTTTTTTGTTTTTTTTGTTTCCTAAAAAATAACCCTTGTGCAATGTAATATTTTAGACCCCTATTTAATTCCTATTAAAAGAGAAAAGCTTTCCTTTGCACTTCTATTTTTTGAAAAGCGTATTATCATGAAACGATCAGAAGTAAAGTACTTATTAACAGAAGGTAAAGTTGGAACTGAAGTTTTAATAAAAGCCTGGGTACGTACCAAACGAGGTAGTAAAAATGTCAGCTTTATTGCCTTGAATGATGGGAGCACCATAAACAACATTCAAGTAGTGGTCGACATGGAAAAGGCGGACGAAGCAGTTTTAAATAGAATTAATACTGGAGCTTGTATCGCCGTGAAAGGAATATTAGTTGAATCTCAAGGTAGTGGGCAAAAAATTGAAATAGAGGCAACTGATATTGAAGTTTTAGGAGAAGCTCACCCAGATGAATATCCACTTCAACCAAAAAAACACAGCCTAGAATTTTTGCGAGAAATTGCTCATTTACGTTTTAGAACAAACACTTTTTCGGCAGTAACAAGAATTCGTCATGCAATGATTTTTGGAATTCATGAATTCTTCAATAACAAAGGATTTTACAATATTCACACCTGTCTCTTATACACATCTGACGCTGCCGAC
>CAJXRL010000356.1 GCA_913059105.1 uncultured Flavobacteriales bacterium | reverse complement strand
ATGTAGTTTTACATCATAAAAGTAATGTTTTAGTTTTTAAGAGTGATATCACTAAACTTAGCGTTAAGAACAATTGATTTAACCATGCTTTTACCATTTGGATAGTTTTCAATGGTCTTTTTATTGGTCATGACATTATTAAGCTTTGAACGATTGCCTTTAAAATAAACACTATAATCATTTTGTGGTAATGATATTAGGGCATCACTATTCTCTAAAATAATATTAAGATTAGAAAAAGAATCTGCAATATTCGCAATGGTTAAATCCCCAAAACTTCCATCAATAATAGCATTATTCAATAGATTACTTAATTCAATATCTGATGAAATACTATTTAGCACCAAACTCCCTACAGTTTGAATATGAGCATCTTCAACATACTTAATATTAAGCTCTCCTAAACTCCATGTAGTAATATCAATTGGAGAATAAGAAACATTGATGGAAGTCTCGCTTCCATCAATGTGATTTGCTACTAATACACCATGTGATATATCAGCCTTTAAATTGTTTATTACTGAAGACATTTTCAATTCACCATGTCTTACATTCATTTTCAATTTTGCCTTTTTAGGCATTTTAATTTTTATTGTTCTCTTAACGTTGTCGTTTCTCAAATGCAAACTTCTATTGCGACTTTCATTACGATGCTCATGAGCTTCCTCACGTCTTTCTCTTGCTTCGTGACGTTTTTCCATAGCTTCAACTCTAGCTTCTCTACTTGCTTCTCTACTTTTTTCTCTAGCTTCCACACGTTGCTCAATTACTAGAGTACGCTCTTCCATTTCCTTACCGTACTTTTCTCCCCAAGCTTCCATCTTTTCTTCCCATTCATCATCAAATCTTAGTTCGTACTCTTTTTCCCAAGCTTCCATCTTTTTTTCATAGTCTTTACCAAAGCGTTCTCCCCATTCTTCCATGGCTTTCTCATAGCCAGAGAAATCAACTTTAGCCATTTTTCTTCCCCATGCTTTCATTTCCTTCTCATGCTTTTCTCCAAACTCTTTACTCCATTTATTCAAATAAGATTCACCATCTTTTTCATAAGCTTCAGTATCAAAACTAACATTAGTAACACCTTCTGGCAATTCTGGTAATTCTGGTATTTCTGGCATATCAATATTATCCATTTCTGGCATTTCTGGTAACTCAGGCATCTCAGGCATCTCAGGCATTTCTGCAATTTCGATATGTAGATTTTCTAGAAGTTTTAAAGACTCTAAATCTAGATTTAAATCCTCTAAGTTGAGATTTAATTCATGAAGATTGTTCCATGACGTTGGAGAACCTTCTGAACTAATCTTCACATAATCACCTGATCCTTCTACTTTAAGACCCCAAGCTTTAAGTGCTTCTTGTAATTCTTCTTTTGAAAGTTTTTCACCTTCAATGTAGGCTTCAATTTCTAAAGTATTCTTGTTCCATGTATCAATTTCAATTTGAACATAGCTTGTGTTTAGATCGATATTTACATCTTTAGTAACATCAATTTTCTCTGATAATTTTGTTAACTTTTGTTGTGCTGAAACACTTATTGTGAAACAGAAAAACAATAGTAATAACGTTGTATATTTTGTTTTCATGGTTTTGTTTTTGTTTTGAAATAAAATTTCAATTTAAGTCTTAAGGATATGTTTATAATATGACACTTTCATCTGAAGTGTTTAAATCATGTAATTGTTCTTTTAAGCGATACAATAAATTAAGACGTAGTTTTAAATTATCAATCAAGGCGCTAACGGTTAATTCATTTGGTCCATTTTCAGTAAGCTCAATTGAAAGACGTTTATACTCTTGATTTAACTCTGCAAGTCTTACAACGTAACCATCAAAAAGCTCTTTGTTTTCTGGAGTTTGTTTAATTTTAGATAATTCCAGATTGATATTAGCCAAATAATAATCTTCAACTGTTTTCAAATCTGGAGAGATATCTCCAAGTGATTTAAGTTGGTCATCATTAGTTTGATTTTGATTTTCTACGACTTGATTTTCTATAGATTTTGGTTGTTGTGTGAACTTGTATGCTCCGAAGGCTAATCCAATTAAAATTACTATGCTTGCCGCAATTTGTAAAACACTGAAACGTTTATTGATTGATGTTTCTTCAGGCAAAGCGCTGTCTAACTTATTAAGAAAGCGTGCCTCATGACCTTCGCTCATTTTCAGTTGCGAATTCTTCTCTTCATTTTCAAATAAATTTCTAAGATCTTGTGCCATTTTTGATAGGTGTTAAAAGTGCTTTTAATTTTGATTTTCCTCTAGAGAGTTGAGTTCTTG
>CAJXRL010000355.1 GCA_913059105.1 uncultured Flavobacteriales bacterium | reverse complement strand
GTCCTTACTTTCTAGTAATTCTGGAATACTTTCAATTGTTCGTTTTCCTTCATTTACCTCTAATAACGTTCCAACTATAGCTCTAACCATATTTCGTAAAAACCGATTTGCTTTTATTTCAAAAATATACAAGCCATCCTTTTCTTTCCATTGCGCAGTTTGCAAGTCACAATTGTTTGTATACGTCTGTGTTTTCGATTTCGAGAAACAGGAAAAATCTCTCTCTCCAAGCAATTTCTCTGCGGCAATATTCATTGAATGCAGGTCAATGTTTTTTGTATAACGATGCGCAAATTCCGATTGAAAAGGGTCTTTCTTAGGTGTAATGATATACTGATAAGTTCGACTTGTAGCATCAAATCGTGCATGAAACTCGGATCTTACTTCCTTTAAACTAATAATTGAAATAGAATCATCTAACATATTGTTTAGATTGAATATAAATTTATCAATGACGATATTTTTGTCAGTGTCAAAATGAGCAATCATAAGTTTTGCATGCACACCTGCATCAGTTCTCCCTGCTCCTGAAATAGCAATTTTTTCTTGTAACAGAATAGTTAGTGTCTTTTCCAATTCTTCTTGCACACTACTTCCGTTTGGTTGAACCTGCCAACCATGAAAATTAGTTCCTTTAAAATTTAAATAGACAAAATATCTTCGCTTCATATTCTCAACAAAAATATAGAAGTGAAAAGGATTCTTCCATAAAACACTCCCCTACTTTATTCCATTTCATATGAACATAATATTGTTCAAAAACACAAGACACTTTCCTATTAAAAAAGCAATGAAAACATTACTTTTAAAAAGCTAAGAAAATAATAGGTCAAATCACTTTTCCAATACCAAACAACAAGTATTTACTTCACATTTAAACACTTAAACTAGTGAATGAAAATTGAAGGATTACAGTGTTCATTACAACAAGAAAAGCATTTCACCGTTAATTCAACTTCAGAAAGATGCAATTGTTTTTAACAATGCAAATTTCTGTTGATAAGTGTTTTTGAAAGCAAAACGATAAGAAAGAAAAACTATGGGGAAAATAATTGCAGTAGCCAATCAAAAGGGTGGCGTAGGGAAAACAACAACTTCTATCAATCTAGCTGCGGCTTTAGGAGTTTTGGAACGGAAAGTTTTATTGGTAGATGCTGATCCGCAAGCAAATTCCACTTCAGGCGTAGGAGTTGACCCTAAAAGTGTTAAGACAAGTATTTATGAATGCATCATAAATGAAATTAATCCGAAAGACGTTATCATTAAAACAAATTCTCCAAATTTGGATCTTTTGCCTGCCCATATCGATTTAGTTGGTGCTGAGATTGAAATGATAAACCTCCCAAATCGGGAACACATGATGCGAACTGCTTTAGGTCGCATAAAAGATGATTATGAATTTATAATCATTGATTGTTCTCCGTCATTAGGCTTAATTACCTTGAATTCTTTGACTGCAGCAGATTCAGTAATTATCCCAGTTCAATGTGAGTATTTTGCGTTAGAAGGTTTAGGTAAGCTTTTAAATACCATTAAGATCGTTCAATCGAGATTAAACCCTGAACTAAATATCGAAGGTTTATTATTAACCATGTACGATATCCGATTAAGACTTTCAAATCAAGTAGTTGAAGAAGTGAAAACACATTTTCAACAAATGGTTTTTGACACTATCATTCAGCGAAACACACGATTGGGTGAAGCGCCAAGTCATGGAGAAACGATTATAATGCACGATGCAAGTTGCAAGGGTGCAATCAATTATCTGAACTTGGCAAGAGAAATTTTGCAAAAGAACGAGATGACTCAATTGAAAGAATCAGAAAAAGTAATTAACGTTTAGTATGAGTAAAAGACCCGCATTAGGGAGAGGATTAAGCGCACTCTTAGAAAATGACAATACGGATGTAACTAGTTCTGAAAAAACTAGTCAACTACCGGTAACAGCAGGTTCAATTGCAGAAATAGCAATTTCTGCAATTGAGGCAAATCCTTTTCAACCAAGAACAAAGTTTGAAGAAGAGTCATTACATGAACTTTCCCAATCAATAAAGGAATTAGGTATTATTCAACCTGTTACCGTTAGAAAATTAGGTTACGACAAATACCAATTAATCTCTGGTGAAAGAAGGTTTAGGGCTTCTCAACTTGCAGGACTATCCTACATTCCTGCTTTTGTACGAATTGCCAATGATCAAAGCATGCTAGAGATGGCATTGGTAGAAAACATTCAGCGAGCAGAGTTAGATCTGTCTCTTATACACATCTCCGAGCCCACGAGACAGGCAGAAATCTCG
>CAJXRL010000354.1 GCA_913059105.1 uncultured Flavobacteriales bacterium | reverse complement strand
CGAGATTTCTGCCTGTCTCGTGGGCTCGGAGATGTGTATAAGAGACAGCAAATAAGCTATGTGTTAGCTTCATTATTGCAGTATTAATTTATCAGTTGAAATTATTTCATTCTTCTTTCTAATCTGATAAAGGTACACCCCTTTGTTGAATTTACTAATATTCAATTGAGTAGTTTCATTTTTTAAACTCTCATCCAATATTACTTTCCCTTCAGCTGTTAGCAATTTAAATTGCAATGATTCGCCTTGCGATAAGCCTTTAATATTTATTTTGACAAATTCATTTGCTGGATTGGGACTAATTTCAATGCTTAATCCACTGCTTGCAGATGGATCAACTGTCATATCGTAAACTCTTCTTGTTTTTTTACGAGCTTGTGATGCACTGCCAAAGTCGCATTCATCATAGCCAAAACACAAAATGTTTTTTGCTAGGTTCGATGATCTTCCAGTTTCGGCTGCTGCAATAAGTCTCAATTCTACTAATTTCGATTCATCTAATTGCATGTAATCAATTCCCTCTGCTGCAAGGTTATCTCTAAAAAGCACATAACTTTTTAAGTTGTTGTGCTCTGCCAATTTAGTTTCTGGCAACAACCCTTGCTGTTCCAATCCTGTTAGAATGAGATTAGCTTCAACAAAATTATCATTTATTACGGCCATTTCAACCAATTGATATTTGCTAGCAATGCTTTTATTGCTTTTTAAAATACTCTCAATGCTATCTTTATGATTCAAAGTATCTGTTGAGTAGTAATGAATAATTTGAGAAGACATTCTTCCTAATTCAGAAGTATAGTCACCCAATTGGTGTTCTAAAATAGTTCTAGGAGTTTCGGCATCCCAGTTTAGGTAAATTAATTGAACCATGCTAGCAGGCAAAGGATTTGGAATTTCCAATTCTACAAAATCAAGGAAAGCTTCATTTCGTGTAGCGTCAGGGTTTGCCAATGCAACTTCTAGTAAAAAGGCATCGGTTAAAGTGCCAGATGCTGCAGCATCCCACAATGCTTCCTCTGAAAGGTACGGTGCTTCTGCCATCAATTCATTTCTTAACTGCAGCGCCTCCTCGGTGGCAGTTAAGCCTATTGTTTCCAATAAAGCCTCTGTATCGCCCCCATCAATAGTAGCTTTATACGTGTAAAGCAACTGTTTGTATAGATGGTTCTTTGTGTAGTATTCAGTTATCATATTAACAGGTAGCTGAACACCACTAGGGCCTTGCACTAGGTATTTAGGTAGGCAATTGTTAGCGGGCGAAGTAGTTGTTGGAACAATAACTAACCCTACCGTATAAGTTGTTGGTTTTTGAATGCCTCCACTATGGTAATAGGTAACAGCATTTAAACTGTTGTTTTCAATGTGGTTGCTGGTAGTAGTGGAGAAGACATTGCCTGCAGAAAGACTGGAAGTACCTTGGTAACTTCTGATACCTTCTACTGAAGGGTTCAGACTAAAAGGATCATCTCTAATAATGACATCTTTTGTATTCGGCATGGGGTTGGTATTACAAATAAATTGAAGTCCTTCATATGCATTGGTAGAATTTCTATTTTCTCCAACAAATAATTGACCTATAACATTGTTTTTGAATGTATTATGGTAGGTTTGGTTTGCAGAAGTTCCTGAATTTTTAATCATGATTCCTGCCACGTCTTCAACTGATTGCGACCTTTCTTCAAAAGTATTTTCTTCTACCTCATAACCACTTGCATCTTGGGAATAATAACCTACCTGTGTTGAGAAACCTGGCTGGGAGGAATACCCACTTTTTACTACTCCACCTGTAAGTACAGTGTTTCTAGTAAAACGTACATTGTCAAGTCCTTCAACTCGAACTCCCATACTGTTGTCTATAAAGTCTGTTTGGTCAACTGTAACTGTTCTCATACCAGCTGCACCTGTAGCATATACCCCTTGGTTAAAATTGGTAAAGCTACTGGGCACAACAAAAGAGGCAGGGCAAGGCGATGTTGGGACTGTATTCGGCGGATAGTTACAATATGCTAACACCTGATATGTTGCATCAATGGAATAAATTCCATTCGCAACATTTTTATGGTATTGGTTTAAATTGGTTTCATCTTTAAAGGTGCAACCTTCAAAATTCACTCCGTGGTTGTCCCAAAGTGTTACCAATGAAAGTGGTACCTCTGTTAACCCAGGTACATATTCCAAAGTACAACGCTTAAAAAAGCTATTGTTAGTGTGAGGGTAAGTCATAAATGCTGCTGCTCTTCTACTCACCCTTAAAGCTGTCTCTTATACACATCTCCGAGCCCACGAGACAGGCAGAAATCTCG
>CAJXRL010000353.1 GCA_913059105.1 uncultured Flavobacteriales bacterium | reverse complement strand
TCGTCGGCAGCGTCAGATGTGTATAAGAGACAGTAGTAGAGGAGGAAGCATCGCAATTCTAGCGGGGAGAAAGTATGATTTAATTAGCAAAGTAGTAACATGGGCTGCAGTGGCAGATTTTATAGAACGCTTACCAAATGAATTGCAACTTAAAGAATGGAAGAAGAATGGTGTGCATTTCATTGAAAATGGAAGAACAAAACAGAAGATGCCCATGAAATACACCTTTGTTGCTAATTTATTTAGTTTTGACAAAGAGTTGAATATTGAAAAGGCCGTTAGAAATTTAAATAAGCCTCTTTTGGTTGTGCATGGTGAGGAGGACGAAACAGTAGCATTGGAGAATGCTCTACGAATAAAATCCTGGAAAAAAAATACTCAGTTTGCGGAAATAGACCATTGTAACCACACTTTTAACGGCAAGCATCCATGGAATGAAAATGCGCTACCAAGAGCGACTATTGATGCTTTAGCATGCACCATTTTATTTTTAAAAGCTTAAAATTTTAATCTCGGACTTGGAGGATTTTTTAATGCTCCCAATTCTCCTGCTTCAAATAGAAATTTTCCCGCAATAGCAATCATAGCGCCATTATCAGTGCAATATTCAAATTTGGGCAAGTGAACTTTCCAACCATCCAGTTCTTTAGCTTTCAATTGTTTTCGAAGTTCAGAATTGGCTGAAACTCCACCTGCTATTGCTACTTCCTTAATGTCAAAATCATTCACAGCTTGCGTTAATTTTTTGAGTAAAGTAGCCACTATAGTTTGCTGAATAGAGGCACAAATATCATTTAAATTTTCTGCAATGAAATTGGGGTTCTCTTCCACATTCCTTCTCAAAAAATAGAGAATTCCAGTCTACAAGCCACTAAAAGAATAATTGTATCCTTTCATATTATTTACCTTAAATGGAAAGGCTTTTGGATTTCCAGTTTTAGCATATTTGTCAATGAGGGGACCACCTGGGTATGGAATTTCCATCATCTTGGCGGCTTTATCAAATGCTTCACCTGCTGCGTCATCTAGGGTATTACCTAACACTTCCATCTCTAAAGTGCTCTTTACAAGTACAATTTGAGTGTGGCCACCGCTTACTGTTAAACACAAGAAAGGAAATTTTGGAGTGCTTGCATTATCGTCAATAAAATGGGCCAATATGTGTGCTTTCATATGATTTACTTCAACTAATGGCTTGTTTAACCCAAGAGAAAGTCCTTTGGCAAAAGAACTACCTACCAATAATGATCCTAATAAACCTGGACCTATGGTGTAAGCAATAGCATCAATGTCGTTCAGTGAATAATTAGCTTCTTTCAACCCTTTTTCAATAACAGGAATTATGTTTTGTTGGTGAGCTCTTGAAGCTAATTCCGGCACAACGCCTCCGAATTCAGCATGTATTTCTTGATTTGCTACGTAGTTTGAAAGAATTTGATTTCCTTTCAAAACAGCAATTGAAGTATCGTCGCAAGAACTTTCTATTCCTAATATAATACTTTGTTTTTGCACCATTTATATTTTGCTGAACTTTGAAGATTAAAGTTTCAAAAGTATCAAAAAAGCAGGTAAAATATTTCTTCGTGTTCTAATTGTTTTATTATTGATAATGGGACTATTATGGGCATTATTGCAATTGCCAAAAGTGCAGACTTTTGCGGCTCATAAAGCTGCTAATTACTTATCGTCCAAATTAGACGTTCCTGTGACCATAAATTATGTAGAAATTGATTTTTGGAATCGATTAGTTTTGAAAGAATTGTACATTGAAGATTTGAATCAAGACACTTTGATTTATTTAGGTGAATTAAATATTGAAGTAGATCAACTAGATTTTTCGGATAAAAAGGTAGCTGTATCTGTCCGTTTAATACAACCCAATGCAAAAACGTATAAGCTCAAAAACGATTCAATATTCAACCACCAGTTTTTGATCGACTACTTTGCTTCTTCAGATACGAGTGCAACTAAAAGTGAATGGGACTTTAAATTAAATGGAATTCAAGTTAGCGACGGAAGCTATTCATACCATGATTTTAATCGAACAAAACAAGAATATGGAGTAGATTACTTTCATATCGCTACTGACTCAATTCAACTACTTGCGGAGGGTTTTACTTTCGCAAATGATACTTTTCGTTTGGATTTGAACCAGCTGTCGGTGAAAGAGCAATCAGGTTTTAATTTGAAGCAACTTGCAGCAAAAGCAAAAATTTACAAAGGTGTTTTTGATTTGAAAGATTTAAACATTGTTACAGGACAGACTAATGTCTGTCTCTTATACACATCTCCGAGCCCACGAGAC
>CAJXRL010000352.1 GCA_913059105.1 uncultured Flavobacteriales bacterium | reverse complement strand
GATTTCTGCCTGTCTCGTGGGCTCGGAGATGTGTATAAGAGACAGATATAATACTATCTGTTGTTATTTTTCCTGATAGAATTTCTTTACTTAAAGCATTTAAGACTTCTTTCTGAATGACTCTTTTTACAGGTCGAGCTCCATATTCAGGATTATACCCTTTAACGGCTAAATATTCTATAGCCTCTGGCGTTGCATCAAATGTGATGCCTTGTTTGCCTATCATTTTCTGTACACCTTTTAATTGTAGTCCTACAATAGCTTTAATGTCAGTTCTACTTAAAGGAGTGAACATAATCGTGTCATCAATTCGGTTTAAAAATTCTGGACGAACATTTTGTTTCAATAAGGCTAAAACATCAACTTTTGCAGCTTCCATTGCTGAATCAATATCTTTTGTTGCTTCAAAACGTTCTTGTATAATATGGCTTCCCATATTTGAGGTCATGATTATTATGGTATTTTTAAAATCGGCCACACGACCTTTGTTGTCTGTTAGTCTACCTTCATCCAAAACTTGTAATAATAAATTAAAAGTATCAGGATGTGCTTTTTCAATTTCATCGAGAAGAACTACCGAATATGGTTTGTTTCTAACCGCTTCAGTTAATTGTCCGCCTTCATCATAACCAATATATCCTGGAGGCGCACCAACTAATCGACTGACACTATGACTTTCTTGAAATTCACTCATATCAATTCTGGTCATGGCATTTTCGTCATCAAACAAATATTCTGCTAAAGCCTTTGCTAATTCTGTTTTACCAACACCTGTAGTTCCTAAAAATAAAAATGTGCCAACTGGTTTCTGTGGGTTTTGCAATCCTGCTCTTGAGCGTCTTACAGCATCGCTAACAGCAACTATAGCTTCTTCTTGTCCGACAACACGTTTGTGTAATTCATCTTCTAATTTTAAAAGCTTATCACGTTCGCTCTGTAGCATTTTTGTTACAGGAATTCCTGTCCATTTGGCTACAACTTCAGCAATGTCATCATAAGTGACTTCTTCTTTAATAAGAGAACTTTCACTTTGATTGTCTTGTAATTCTTTTTGAAAGAATTCTAATTGTTCTTGAGCTTCTTTAATTTTTCCGTAGCGAATTTCAGCTACCTTACCGTAATCTCCTTCACGTTCAGCGCGTTCAGCCTCAAGTTTATAGTCTTCTATATTTGATTTTGTGCTTTGAATATTATCTACAACTTCTTTTTCGCTTTTCCATTTGGCATTAAGCTCGTTGCGTTCTTCTTTTAGATTTGCTAAATCTGCACGTAATGATTTTAGTTTTACTTCGTCTTTTTCGCGCTTGATGGCTTCAATCTCGATTTCCAGCTGCATTACTTTTCTGTCCAAGACATCTAACTCTTCCGGTTTTGAATTGATTTCCATACGTAACTTTGCAGCGGCTTCATCCATTAAATCAATAGCTTTATCTGGAAGAAATCGATTTGTTATATATCGTTCTGAAAGCTCTACTGCACCAATAATCGCTTCATCTTTAATACGAACTTTGTGATGAGTCTCGTACTTTTCTTTAATTCCTCTTAATATCGAAATTGCACTTTCAGTATCTGGTTCATTAACCATTACCTTTTGGAAACGTCGTTCGAGAGCTTTGTCTTTTTCAAAATATTTTTGATATTCATCGAGTGTCGTTGCACCAATAGCGCGCAGCTCACCTCTTGCTAATGCAGGCTTTAAAATATTGGCTGCATCCATAGCACCTTGACCACCTCCAGCACCAACTAGTGTGTGAATTTCGTCAATAAATAGAACGACGTCACCTTCACTTGATGTGACCTCTTTGATAACAGCTTTTAGTCGTTCTTCAAATTCACCTTTAAATTTAGCACCAGCAATAAGTGCTCCCATATCTAACGCATAAATTTGTTTGTCAATGAGATTTTCTGGAATATCACCATCAATAATTCGGTGTGCTAATCCTTCCGCAATTGCTGTTTTACCTGTTCCAGGTTCTCCAACTAATATTGGGTTGTTTTTTGTTCTACGTGATAAAATTTGTAGAATTCGTCTGATTTCTTCATCACGACCAATCACAGGATCTAGTTTTCCATCTTTTGCTAATTGGTTTAAATTTTTCGCGTACTTGTTAAGTGAGTTATATGTGTCTTCCTGACTTTGAGACGTTACTCTATCACCTTTACGGAGTTCATTAATACTGGCACTTAGAGCTTTCTCTGTCACACCTTGGTCTTTTAACATTTGAGCTATTTTGCTCTTTGATTTGAAAACAGCAAGGATTAAATGCTGTCTCTTATACACATCTGACGCTGCCGACGATCTACTCTGTGTAG
>CAJXRL010000351.1 GCA_913059105.1 uncultured Flavobacteriales bacterium | reverse complement strand
GTAACGTGGAATGTTGTTAATGCTGGAGGTGTTAACCCTACAAATTGGTTTACAATTGGGGCGCCTTATTGGCAAGGAAATACTATTGGTTGGATTCCTGTAGAGAATGTTCTGACTGGATTCGGAAGTCAAAGCTCTGTGAATTTTAGATTTGGATTTACTTCTGATGGGAGTGGAGTTAGAGATGGAGTGATGATTGATGACTTTTCGGTACGTTATCCTCAGCCTTTTGATGTTAGTTTAAATTCAATTAATTATCCAAGTACTGCAGGTGCTTCTTTATGTGGTTATGCTACAGAAGGAATTATTGTAGAAATAGAAAATAAAGGCGCAACCGCATTGGATACTGTTTTTATGTTCTACAAAGTAGATAATTTGCCAATAGTGAGCGATACCTTTATAGGCCCCTTAGCAGTTAATTCACTAACTAATTTTGTTTTTTCGCAAAAGGCCAACTTTGGCACTGCAAGAAGTTACAATTTAAGTGTTTGGAGTGTAGCAGCAAATGATGGTTTTAATCCAAACGATAGTCTTTTAGGTAGAGTTATAGTCGGGGGTCCTTCTCCAAGTTCATTATCGTTACCAGTATTTGAAAGTTTTAATGGATTTTCTTGGGTACCTGGAAACTTTGGCGGCGGCGGCGGCGGCGGACCAACCTCTTTAGTTCCTTTTCCTTGGGTTAGAACTCCAAGTCCAACTGCTCAAAATAATACTTGGCATCCTTGGAATAACCAAACAAATTCAAATGCGACTGGTCCAAGTGGAGGCCATACGCCGGGTAAATTTTTATATACCGAAACTTCAGGAGTAGGTCCTGCCGAACCAATATTAGAGTCACCGTGCATTAATTTGGGGAATGCTTCAGGTGCAATTATGGAATTTTGGTACCATAAGTTTGGTGCCACTATGGGTGATTTGTTGGTGGAGGTGAATGACGGATCAAGCTGGCTTCTGCTGCTACGAATTAATGGACAAACGCATACAACTATGGCTGCCCCTTGGTTAAAAGCAACCGTTAATTTGAACCAATATGCGGGGCAACGAATAAAATTGCGTTGGAGAGCAGTTAACGAACGAAGTTTTCGAAGTGATATGGCAATTGATGACATTGAAATTTTTGAGCCAATTCCTCAAGATGGTAAAACCACTGTTTTAGTTTCACCTGTAACGGGTTGTACTCCTTCGGGAACGATTACAGCAAAATTTGAAAACTTTGGTTCTTCTCCATTAACAAACATTCCTGTTGCTTTCAGTATTGACAACGGTACTGTTTTTAGAGATACAATTCCAGGAACTCTTGGTCCAGGCGTAAAAGTCGATCATACATTCCCTGTTACAGCTAATTTTACTAATAAAGGGCAAACTTTTAGTATTGCTGTTTGGACGGAAGTATTGGGTGATTCTAATAGGTTCAATGATATGGTAATAACAGATGTTACAAATACTACTAGAGAAGTGAGTTATTTTGAAGACTTCGAAGGCTTTACTGCGGACCCTGCCTGTTTTGGAGTTAATGATGCAGATGTTTTAGGCGCCGGCTGGTCCATGTTTTCTTCTAATGCTCAGGGCGAATGGCATGTGCAAGATCAGACGATTTGTAATGGAACTCCAGGATTTGGTACCGGTCCAAGTACGGCTCAAAGTGGATCTGTGTTTATGTATTTAGATGGCAATAGCGGCGAAGGTAGTTTAGTATCGCCATGTATTGATTTCAAGGCTCGATCAGGAGCTGCAATGAAATTTTGGTATCATAAGTTTGGTAATGGAATGAGTACGCTTTTTGTTGATGTTTTTGCCGATGGCGTATGGAATAATGGAGTATTTTCAATACCTGGTCAAACTCATACAGTTACAACTGCACCTTGGTTGGAGGCGATAGCTAAGTTCAACCAATTTGGAGGGAAGGATATTCAAATTCGATTTAGAGGAACTGCCGGTTTTAGAAACGAGATGGCAATTGATGATATTTCCTTTTTTGCGCCTTATGGATTGGATGCAAGAATGTTAGCAGTTACGGGACCAGAGGCAGGGTGTAATATCAGTAGCACGTCAATAATAAGCGTGGAACTTGACAATTTTGGTGTTGAGGACATCAATACTAACCTTGACTCTCTTCTATTGTATTACCAAATTGATGACCTTCCTCCGGTGAGAGACACATTTGATATGGTATTGCTTTCTGAGACTTCAGCGACATTTACTTTTACGCAAACAGCAGATTTGTCTATTCCTGGTAAAACATATCAAGTAAAAGCGTGGACGGCGTTAATTGGTGAAGAAGATGTAGATAATGATACCTTGTTTAATCATAAAATTA
>CAJXRL010000350.1 GCA_913059105.1 uncultured Flavobacteriales bacterium | reverse complement strand
GTCGGCAGCGTCAGATGTGTATAAGAGACAGAATCATCATTTTGCTGTTTTTACAACAATTGGCAATACTAGCACAAGAAGAAACAAGAAACTATTATGCCGATAAAGATTTAATGCCTCGAGAGCGCTTCGTCGATTTCACCAATCTTAAATTGGAAGTAGAATTTGAACCTAAAAAGAAGCTTGTTCGTGGAACTGTTTATGAGAAGTTTACCGTTTTGCGTAAAGAAATCGATACTTTATTTCTTGACGCCATTAATATGACCTTTTATGAGGTAAAATTAAATGGTCAGCCGTTAGAATATGTGAAATACGAAAAAGGAATTACCTTAAAGTTTCCAAAGGTGTTGAAATGGAATGAGGCGCATGAGATTAAGATTAAATATGAAGCTACTCCAAAGAAGGGCTTATATTTTACTGGTTGGAGTGACGAAACTGGACAAAGTCGAAAGCAAATTTGGACGCAAGGTCAAGGCATTGATAATCGGCATTGGATTCCTATGTACGACGAACGAAATGATCAATTGGTAAGTGAAATGATTGTGCATTTCGATACGACTTATAAAGTTCTATCTAATGGCGAGTTGTTGGCTAAAAATAAATCTGTCAATAAGTTGCCTTTAGGCATGTATACTTGGCATTACAAAATTTCTCACCGCCATGCCCCGTATTTAATTATGTTAGGCATTGGTGATTATGGAATCAAGTCAGATACTTCAACTTCTGGCGTCCCTATTAATCTTTACTATTATCCCGAACAAGCAAACCAAATCGAACCAACTTATCGTTATTCAAAAGAGATGTTTGAATTCTTTGAAAAGGAAATTGGCGTTTCTTATCCATGGAAAACATATTCTCAAATACCCGTGCAAGATTTCATGTTTGGTGCGATGGAAAACACAACAGCGACAATTTTTGGTGATTTTTATTTGGTAGACAGTAGGGCCTTTTTAGATCGAAATTATGTACGGGTGAATGCACATGAATTGGCACATCAGTGGTTTGGAGACATGGTTACAGCTCGCTCTTCTGCTCACCATTGGCTGCAAGAGAGCTTTGCAACCCATTATGATTTAATGTACCAGAAAGAGGCGTTCGGAGAAGATTACTATAATTGGGTGCGAAGGGACTATAATGATCAGGCGGTTCAAGAGTCGAAAAAGAACTTAAAGCCCGTTGCTCACAGTGAAGGTGGCACAGTTCGCCATTACCCAAAAGGTGCTCATGTATTGCAAATGTTGAAATATGTGGTAGGCAGAGATCAATTTAATGCGGCGATAAAATATTATTTAGAAAAGCATTCGTACGGAAATGTAGATTCTGATGATTTGTTGACAGCGTTTCATGAGAAATTGGGCCTTAGCCTGGACTGGTTCTGGGAAGAGTGGATTTATAAAGGGGATGAGCCACATTATCTAGTTGAATTTAACAAGAAAAAAGATAATGGGCGCTTTAAAGTAGTTCAAATTCAAGAGGAAAAAGACTTAAGTTCAACTTTTAAGATGCCAATTGTTTTTGAGATATTTTTTAAAGACGGATCTAAAGAAAGTCTAAAAATAATGGTGGAAACGGATACAACTGAGATCGAACTTCCGTTAAAAGGAAGGGACGTGAGTTACGTATTGTTCGACCCAAATAGTGAGGTGATGAAGCAAGTGACTTTCAAGAAATCGAAAGATATGTTGAGAGCGCAAGCCGTAATGGCTGAAAACATGATTGACCGTTATGATGCTTTAAATGAACTAAGCGAAATGAAGTTTAAGGATAAAGAACAGTTTTTCTTAGAACGATTTGAGACGGAAACTTTTCATGGAATAAGATCACTAATGGTAAGAACACTCACAAGTGAGAAGTCTAAAGTTAAAGAGGGCATTCTTATTAGAGCACTTGCAGATAAAGATGTTGAGGTTAGGAGAACAGCCTTATTCAACATCTCTGAAATGACTCCCAATATTGAAGAACGAGCAATTAAATGTTTGAATGATAGCTCGTATGGTGTTGTTGAAACAGCTTTAGAGGTTTTGTGTGTTAATAATCTTGAAGGAGCAAACAAATACCTTAAACTTACAGAAGGGAAAATAGGAAATAGATCTAGAAACATTGAGATAACTTGGTTGAAGATAGCTGCTATCGTAAACAAAGACAGAGCTTCTGTAGATAAGTTGGTAGGCTATACATCAGCGTCTTATGAGTTTCTTACTCGTGGTAATGCCATGAAAGCTTTACGTAATCTGCAATACTTAAATGAAGATGCAATGAATAATTTGTTAGAAGCGAGGTTTCATTCTGTCTCTTATACACATCTGACGCTGCCGACGATCTACTCTGTGTAGA
>CAJXRL010000349.1 GCA_913059105.1 uncultured Flavobacteriales bacterium | reverse complement strand
TCTACACAGAGTAGATCGTCGGCAGCGTCAGATGTGTATAAGAGACAGGTATTTACCACTTTCCATCCACGATTGGTCTCAGCATTATTGGAGTCAAAAACGCTAGCCATCCACAAAAAAGAGGTAAATAGGAATTTCTTAATCGACAAGCAATTGAGTAAAACTATCAGCTTCCCCAACCTTTTCATTCAAGAGGGAGATGGAGATTCTGTTTTTACTTAACAATCTCTTGTAAAACTTCCCAAAAGCGTTTGTTGGCGGCTTTGGTTCCAATTGTTAAACGGACACAGCCAGCCGCACCAAAATTGTCACCAGGGCGAACCATAACACCTTCATCAAGCATTACGGAAGTTAATTCTAAAGAGTTCATTTCAATTTTGAACATCACAAAATTACCTTGACTTGGCCAGTACTGAATGTTGTTCTCTTCGAACTTTTTGTACAACCATTTTTTACCCTGCCAAACCATCTCTTGCGAAACCTTCACATGTTCGGTGTCTTTCAATGCTTCATAAGCTGCAATAGTTGCTAAGGTCCCAATTCTAAAAGGCCGAAATATTTTATTCAAATACTCCCCTATTTCTGGAGTAGTAAAACCATAACCAATACGCATTCCTGCTAAACCGTATATTTTAGAGAACGTGTGCAAAGAAATTACATTTCTACCAGCCTTCACATAGTCTTTTGCAAAAGGAAAATCATCTGCATCAACAAAGTGGAAATACACTTCATCGTACACTACAATTACATCTTTTGGCAAACCATCTAATAATTTTTCAAACTCTGCCTTAGTAGCATATGTTCCCGTTGGATTGTTAGGGTTAGTCACAAAAACGATAGCCGTTTTATCTGTTACAGCGTTTAATACGCTATCTACATCATAAGAATAATCTGGTAACTTTAATGGAACGTCCACTACTACCCCACCTTCCAATTCAATAATATTTTTGTAAGGCGAAAAGGTAGGACTTGAAATAATACATTCTGAACCTGTGGAGACTAATCCGCGGCAAATAATTTCCAACACCTCTACTCCACTATTGGCAGTAACAAATTGTCCAGACTTTATTTCTTGATCATAAAAATCTGCCAATACATCTTGAAACTGATAATCGTCGTAGAAATCATATTCATACACTCCATCAAGCGCAGCTTTCATACCAGCAACTGCCTTTGGCGAAGCTCCCATCATGTTTTCGTTTGAAGAAAGCTTATAAAAAGTATCCCAATTGGTTTTGTTGGGAGTCGGTTTTCTCAATTGAAATCGAGTGGCTTTTTCAATTTGTGCTTTAAATAAAGGGTGCTTTGCTTTTTCGTCGCTCATCTTTCTTCAACTATAAGTATTGACCCAAATTTAAGCCAGATTATTGATTTAAATGGAAAAAATGAAAGGTTATCTGCCTATCGGTTCAACAAAAAATAATTACAGGGCACCAAACTCAACATCACTTTTCTGTATCTTTCTGTATTAAAATTGATCATCGTATTCAAAGCCTAAAGTAGATCATTATGGAAAATATTGTAATTTATCATAGTTCAAAATATAGAAGGCGTTGGATAATCTTAGGGGCAGTTATGTTAGCCTTGGGTGTTGGAGGTTTATTATTTTCAGAAGGACAAGTCTTTGGCTTTAATCTGGGAATCTCTATTTTTTATCTTTTCGGTGGTCTTTATACCTACTACAGACCCTTTCTGAGCATTAAAAAGAATGTACTTTGGGTGAGTGCCGCTCCTTTTAGAAAAATACATGTACATGATATTCAAGAAATCAAACAATTCTTAGATGAAACGACCATTATTTCAAAGGGGAAAGAGACTTTGATTTCTACTCAGAATATGTCTGAAGAGGACAAAGAAAAGTTTCTAAACTACGTTGAACATTTAAAACAAAATATTCATAAGCATTATATTGCATAGCAAGTTACCTTGTGTTTTTTTTGGAAGGGGGAACGGGATGGGCTAAGCGTTTAAGCGTTACAACAACCTATTGAATTGGTTTTCATCAAAAATCTAACACAATACCAATGGAAGGAATGATTGAACCATCTTCAGTTGGCAACTGCTGCAATGTTCGAGGGTTGGTCGGGCTTCCATCCGTATTTCTGCCCAAGCCAAAACTTGCTGGCTGCGGAGCTTCATTCGCCAATGCATTTTGAATCTCGAAAAAGACATTTAACGACAATTTTTTGAAGTTCCATTTTTTGTCTACCCTAATATCTAATTGACTGAACACTCCTAATTTTTCTTCGCCTAAACGGCTATAATCAGGAATAATTTCTGGGTAAAAAGCAATTGTCGCCGCTTCATCGGTTGGCACAAATGGCGTTGCTCCTGCAAATCTCCAACGAGCACTTAGCTCCCTGTCTCTTATACACATCTGACGCTGCCGACGATCTACTCTG
>CAJXRL010000348.1 GCA_913059105.1 uncultured Flavobacteriales bacterium | reverse complement strand
ATCTACACAGAGTAGATCGTCGGCAGCGTCAGATGTGTATAAGAGACAGCCTTTCGACTTCACAAAACAGAAATAACTTAAATGCAGGAAATTATTTGCTTACGGTTTCCGATAACCTAGGTTGTTCAGTTGTGCTTTCCGATACAATTATTGAACCGTCTGTAATAACAACATTGGCTGACACCAATAATGTGACTTGTTCAGGAGCAGGAAATGGCTCAATTAAGCTTTCTATTAGTGGAGGAGTTGCGCCTTATACTTATAATTGGAGTAATTCATCATCTTCAGATAGTATTGGTGGCTTAGCTGGGGGAACCTACTTAGTGACCATAACGGATAAGAACTCTTGTTCAGCAACAAGATCTTTTAGCCTTGTCAACCCAGATCCAATTCAATTAAACGCAACAGTCGCAAACATTGGTTGTGGAAGTACTGCCAAAGGGGGCTCTATTCGTATAGATGCAATAGGCGGAACAACTCCATATAGCTATTCGTGGACAAACGGAGAAACTACAGCCATCAATGACAGTTTAGGAGTGGGGATTTATTCGGTTACGTTGACTGATGCCTCAGGGTGTGTTTCTAGTGCTAACTTTACAATTCAGTTAGAAGGTAATCCCATATTTGCAAGGTATTTAAGTGCAAGTTTTGCAACTTCTGACGATACAATTAGTTTCGTGAATTTATCCTACCCATCACCTGCGAGTTATTCTTGGGATTTGGGAGATAGTACTATTTCGAACCAAACTGATGTGCTTCATTCTTATAGAAGTAGAAAAATAGTTGATGGAGATTCGAGTTTTTATGACGTTAGGTTATTGGCAGATAACGGTACTTGTGTAGATTCTATAAATAAACGAATTAGGATAAGAAACTTAGGACCATTAAGAAAAGGTTTGGATTCTATTTCAAGATATGATACACCGTTTATTGAGGAAGTGAATTTATATCCTGTTCCAGCAAAAAATGTGTTAAACTACAAGTTGATACTTGGTATGGAAGATGAAATGACGGTCCGAATTTATACGCTTGAACAGAAATTATTAAAAATCTATAATTTAAGTAAGGCAAAAGAGCACGAAGGAAATTTTGGAATTTCAGAACTTGCAAAAGGGCTTTATATTATTACATTTGCTACGAGCACGGATCAACAATCCATTCGTTTTATAAAGATGTAATAGAATTACCTGCGTTCAGAATATTTTCATTTATTGTTATAGTTCAAGCTTTTGCAACTAAATAGGACTAAGTCATCTTCTTTCTCATACTACTCTTCTATTGGTTAAAAGTGTGTTTGAGTTTGCTCAATAACTTTAACATGTTCCTTCAAAAAAGTTAGAAATTTTGACTGCCACCCCGACAAAAAAGCCAATTCCAAGAATTGGGATTGAGGCATGTGTTGAATCTCCCGCCACTAAAGGATGGACCGACCAAAAGGGAGGTCAATCGTTGTGATTCTTTAAATCTAGTTGAAAACAGAAAAGGGTAAAGAACGAAACGGAGTTCGCTATTTACTGTTTGATACAATAGTTATGGGTTATCAACAAATTATTTAAGCTATTTATTGCTTCATAATCTTTTTTCCCAATATTTTTCCTTCTCTGTTAATTATCCTAAGCCAATAAACACCTTTTGATTCTGGTAAATCCCATGTTCTTTCAGTAGAAATTACAGATTGTACCAGCTGTCCTTGCATATTAAATACTTCTATTGAAGCTAATTCATCAGTAGTTGAAATATTAATTTGCCCTCTCGTTGGATTAGGAAAAACACTTAAATTACTTTGTTCCTCAACACTCCTTGGTAAACTATCGCAGTGTCCTAAATAAATGTTGTCAATATAGTAATAGATTCCATCAGTAATATTTCTCTCACCACTACCTAAATACAAAGTGTCAACTTTGGTAGTATCATTAAAATTCCCAATTGTAATATATTTCTCTCCTCCTTTTGCTTTGTATTTAAAGTTATACTCAAGCCAATTTATTTTATCTATTATGTAATCTTTATCAGAAACAATTATTTGAGGCGTATTATGAAGCGTGTATTTGGTATTTGAAGAAATAATAGAATCTGAAAAATGTATTCCTAATTCTTTTCTTGAGGCATATTGACACAAATCAGCTAAGCTTACATGTATTTGAAAGCAATATATGCTATCTTCCTTTAATACATTCGTTAATTTGCTTTGGATATACTCTCTAAAATTGATGGAAAAATTTGAAGACCAAGTTAGAACTGATAATCCCAAGTAAGCCACACCTTCTTTAGCTTCTTGGTAACCATTTCGATTGGAAGGTACCCCCCATCCATTTATGGAGTTATAGTAGTCTGGACTTCCTAGTGTTGGTGATTGCCAATCTATAGGTTCATAATCTGTCTCTTATACACATCTCCGAGCCCACGA
>CAJXRL010000347.1 GCA_913059105.1 uncultured Flavobacteriales bacterium | reverse complement strand
ACAGGTCTTGGTGAAAATTTATCGGCAATAGGGCCGCCAAAAAAGTAGGAAATGGCTGCGACTATTCCATAAACGGAAAAAGCCGAGCCAAGCTCAAAGTTGGTGATTTCGAATACCTTTAAAAAAGTAGGACGAAATACTCGAGTTACAAGAAAGGGCAGAATGAAAATACTTTCCCCAACTAGGATAAGCAGAGTAGGGACAATAAATTTTTTGATGTTCATGCTATTTAGCATTTACCCCAGTAAATACCCTAACATTGGAACTAATTGGATGTCCACTCGCACGCCTAAAAACCACTATTTGACCAGTATGGTAAATGGCATCTGACAATGGACCATTAATAAAATTCCAAAAAGGGAACTCACTTTTATTTTCGCCATTTTGGAAGATTACTTTTAATGGTTCTATTTCAGCATCAGTTTTGTTCAGAAATGAACTCCTTGCCTCAAAGAGATTTTCTAACGTTTTTTTACGCATTTCTTCATAGCTCATTTCATTTTTTGAATTCTTACGAACATTTGCTGCGCTATTTGCAACATTTTTAATGGTGACTGATAAATCATAAATGTGCTGTATTGTTTCTAAGCATGATTTTCCGCTTTCAGAAGGTTGAAAGGCAAGGTCGCTTTCTTTTAAGCTATCTGATGCCCAATAATAGCGGTAACCTAATCCATCAATCATTCGAGTTACTACATTACCTGACGAGTAGTTCTCTGGTGCTGCAGGAATCTCATAAAAAGGCAGCTGATTTTTAGTTTGAGCATTCATAAGTAGGCAGCTTAAAATGGAAATAAATAGGATCGAGCCTTTCATTATTTAAAATTAAAAAAGTCATTAAATAGCTGGTAGAATTTTTCAGGTTCCTCCAAATATGGGTTATGGGCGCTATTCTCAAAAATAATAAACTGCGCTTTTGGCATGTAGGTTTTGTATTGAATGTTGTACTCAGGGGTTGAAACTCCATCGTACCGTCCTGCAATAATCAGGGTAGGGAAATTCAATTTACGTAAATCCTTTCTAAAGTCAGTATCCATCATGGTACCGCTTACAAAAAAGTCTGCATCACGTCCAACAATACCGTAATAAACATCACTATTCCAATTTCGATATTTTGCTTTCGGCCGCATTCCTTTGATTTTAGTATCATGGTAATAAATGTATTTGGTAGGAAAACTACCATAGTGTTTGCTCAAAATAGGATCGCTAGAAATGTAGCCTAATGCCCGAAGCGAATCAACAATATTCCACTTTTCAGGGAAGTGTGTTTTTGCATAATGGTTATAGCTGTCGCAGTTTGCTTGCCACATTTCGCCACTGTGGAACCCGCTAATTAATACCATTTTATTGACTTGCTTTGGATATTTAACAGCATAGGCCTGTGCAACCACTGTTCCATAAGAATGGCCAACAACAGATATTTTATCCAAATCCAATAGCTTGCGTACTTCTTCTGCTAGATGTACATCATTTTCAATAGAGTATTCCATTTTATTCTTGGCATCGTCGGATTTTCCACGGCCCAATAGATCAATAAACACAACTTGACAATTTTTGTAATAATGTCCAAAAGCACCCTGCATGTAATCGTGTGAATTTCCGGGCCCGCCGGCAAAAAAGAAAACAGGGTTTCCGCTTCCAAGTGTTTCAACATTTATATTATACCCATCCACCGTAAGCATTTGAGAATTGAATTTGTCAAAAATATTTGGGTCGTTTTGAGCACTTAAAATAAGTGAAAATAGAACTGTACAGAGCATCGATGCAAATCGTTTCATAGATGTGGTTTATTTCGCTAATTTAATAAAACGAGAGGAGTGAAAACAAACAAATCCATCAAGTACAACTTCACGGATTTTAAATTAAAATTGACAACTTTTTTATTTAAAAGTTATCTTTCCAAAGCGTTCTGCTTTCTTTTTCTGACCGTAAATAACCAATTCATTATTGGATATTTGTTTAGCAACTTTCGGACGAATTAAAAACTTCGCCTCTTTAGTGTTGAAGAGCGCTTCTTTTACTTGTCTTCCATCACTGTCTAGTTGAACAAGCACAGTAACCGACCATTTAAAGCTTTTTGAAAAGTTATATACCAATCCTTTCAATTTCCCTTTGGTCATTGCACTACTAACTAAGTTTTTAATGTTATCGTTAAAAATAAAATTCATTTTATCATCATCAATCGCTAAAGCGTACGAAGAATAGTACCCAAAATCGTTAACTGTATGTTGTCTTTTTGCGATTTTCTCAGTCCATTCAATTTGACCTTCAGGATCAATACTAATTACAATAATATCATTGTAATAATAATGAGTAGTTGTTCTAATGTTTTCCAGACCATCCGTTGTGCTTACCACTTCAAAATCTGTCTCTTATACACATCTGACGCTGCCGACGATCTACTCTGTG
>CAJXRL010000346.1 GCA_913059105.1 uncultured Flavobacteriales bacterium | reverse complement strand
TCTACACAGAGTAGATCGTCGGCAGCGTCAGATGTGTATAAGAGACAGCATTAGTTCAGTGGCAAGTTCCTTTGTGCTGTTCAATTATTACTCTAACATTAGAGTGAGCCAAGCAGAGGGTAAGTTAGCTGCATTAAATAGAGTAGAATCAGCAATGAATCTATTAAAAGTAGCTTCCGAGCAAGATAACATTGAAAATGAAACGCAGCTTTTTGATGGTGATACAGAACTCACACAGTTGCAAATCCAAGCTTGGGGAGCATATCATTTAGCTACTACCAAAACGGCATTTCGGCAAAATGTATTCCAACAAGCTACTCTCATGGGTTTTCAAAATTTACAACCCTACGCCTTATACTTAACGGATCATAATCAACCACTTTCAATTACTGGCAATACCCGTTTAACTGGAAATGCATGGCTGCCAAAAAGAGGAATTAAACGAGCCTATATAGAAGGAAAAAGTTTTGCAGGAAAGAACTTGTTAAATGGAAAAAGAGAAGAAAGTAAAAGTAATATACCTCCATTAAGCTCTAGTTTAACAAGCTATTTATCGAATCAGCTGCGTCAAGGAATCCCCGAAATCGTGCATAAGGTAATTGACTATTCTTCAGATATAGAGGAGAATCTAATTCAGTCTTTTCAAGATTCAACCCTTTGTTTGTACTCAGTAGGTAAAATTGATTTATTGGCCGGCAGCCTAAAAGGGAGAATAATTGTGAAATCTGAAAGTGAAATAAATGTTTCTAATGTAATGGTGTTGGAAGATGTTGTTTTAATCGCGCCCAAAATAACTGTTCAATCCAACTTTAAAGGTACAGTTCACTTAATTGCTTCCGACAGTATTTTTGTGGATGCTTTTGCGCAGTTGAATTACCCTTCATCAGTTATGCTAGCTGCTAAATCAGAACAAGCATACATTGGCATAGCAGAGCAAGTTCAAGTGTACGGAGAAGTAATACTGCAAGGAGAGCTAAATGCTGGTGATAAAGGCTTGCTGCAGTTGATGGAAAATTCATTACTAACTGGAAATGTGTATTCATTTGATAAAGTAGAGTTAAAGGGAAAAGTGATAGGAAGTGTAACTTGTGACAAATTTATACTGCGAACCAGTTCATCTATTTACGAAAACCACATTATGGACGGGGAAATCAATTTAGTCGAATTACCAGTAAATTATTTAGGAGTTGAGTGGGAGGGTAGTAAAAAATCTAAAGAGATAATTAAGTGGGTAAATTAAAAGCATTTACTGTAATAGAGAGCATTGTTTCACTGATGTTAATTAGCATTGTGTTTGGGGCTAGTTTGTTGTTGTTTAACCAAGCAGCCATGAATAATTATGCTGTTCAAGAAGCAAAAATGTTGGCAGATGCGACCATTCGAAATACTGAAATGCAAGCACTGAATTTTAACCAAGAATTGATTCGAAAAGGCGACTATGAAGTTAAATTACAGCTGGAAGATTATAGAGAATTGAAGGGGCTTAAAAAACTAACAGTTCAGGTTGTGAAGGGAGGGAAGATTTTGTATTCAACACATAAATTAATAGTTATTGATGAAATTTAAAGCCTTTACCATAGCAGAGTTGGTAGTCGCTATGGCAATATCAGCCATAGTTGCCACCATTGGGTATGTGGCCTTCAATAACATTGGCAAAACGGCGCAATTAAAAAGCAACGGTCTTGCCGAAATAGAACAAATACAAGAACTACGTTTTCTGCTTAAGAAAGACTTTTCCCAATATCACGATTGGGAAATTATTAATGAGAATAAATTTCGGTCTGTATCTGGCGAAGTGGGGTACGAATTTTTGGAAAATCAGATTATTCGTATTCAGCTAAACAACCAAATAGCATATGCGTTTGCAAAGGTCTCTGTTCAAAAAGATCAAGAAACCGGACAATTTCAAATTCGGCTAACAAGAGGAACCAAGCAAATGGACTTAGGTTTTGAGATTAAGAATAATATTCTGATTGACCAGAATTCAGCAAACGATTAAATTTTTAGGAATTGCTATTTTTTTTGTGAAATAGTTATTCCACTTGATGCAATTATGTGCGAGTGGTGATTGAAGTGAATTTGAAAATTACGAATCTGGGAATTAGGAAAGCAAAGGGTTCTGTCGCATTAACTGCTTTCTTTTATGCATGTTCTTTTCGATTATTGGACTGAACTTAAACACCCACTTTTGGATTGTAGAATGATCTACTTTAACACCTCCATTTGGTAGTATTGGGGTGGTTTGGAACTTGTGCAACTTTTAGCAACTTTTGCCGCTAGTTTACATTAACAACTAACACTAACTATATAATATTTAAGGCTTTAAGTATTCCAGTCTCAGGATTCATAACCCGGAGGTCGGCGGATCGTGCCCGCCTCTCGCTACAATACAAAAGCCCTGCTAGTCAGGG
>CAJXRL010000345.1 GCA_913059105.1 uncultured Flavobacteriales bacterium | reverse complement strand
TCGGCAGCGTCAGATGTGTATAAGAGACAGATCTTGACCATTTCGAAACAAGCCAATGTAAATACACTTGAATTAACTAAAAAGTTAGATCATGCAGTTGCTGACTTAAAGAAGACGCTGCCACAAAGTATTCAGATTAGAAATCAAATCTTTCGACAAGCAGATTTTATTGAGTCCTCCATTGATAATTTGAATCAAACCTTACTGGAAGGAGCATTCTTTGTCATGATTGTGTTGTTTATCTTTTTAATGAATTGGCGGACAACAGTAATATCATTGGTGGCAATTCCGATTTCATTATTGGTTTCAATGATTGTTTTAAAATTATTAGGATATACCATTAATACCATGAGCCTAGGTGGCATGGCGATAGCCATCGGAGCATTAGTAGATGACGCTATCATTGATGTTGAGAACGTATTTAAACGGCTCAGAGAAAATGTAAAAAAACCCAAAGATGACAGGTTATCAACGTTAAAAGTGGTGAAAGACGCATCAATTGAAATTAGGAGTTCCATCATAATTGCTACCTTAATCATCATTGTTTCCTTCATCCCCCTCTTTTTTCTTAACGGAATGGAAGGAAGACTATTGCAACCTTTAGGTATTGCTTTTATAACTTCTGTTCTAACTTCATTAGTGGTAGCAGTAACGGTGACGCCTGTTTTATGCTCGTACTTACTGAAAAGTGATAAGGTATTAAGCAAGCAAGCTGAAGGTACAAAGGTTGAGAGGTGGCTGCAAAAGAAGTATTCTACGGCTTTGCTTAAATCGTTGAATTTTCCAAAAACTATTATTGGTTTTACCCTAGGTGCATTCTTAATCAGTCTCTTGTTTTTTTCTCAATTGGGCAGAAGCTTTTTACCTGAATTCAATGAAGGTTCATTGGTGATAAGTGTGGTCGGAATTCCCGGAATGTCATTGGAAGAAAGCAATAAAACAGGGCAACTAGTTGAAAAATTATTGTTAGAAATGCCTGAGATAGATGTTGTTTCTCGAAGAACTGGTCGGGCGGAACTAGATGAACATGCACAAGGTGTGAATGCTGCAGAATTAGACATTCCATTTATCTTAGACGATAAAAGCAAAGAGGCATTTTTTGAAGAAGTACGGAAGAAGTTGAGTTTAGTGCCTGGAGTAAACATTACCCTTGGACAGCCAATAGCTCATAGAATTGATCATATGTTGTCCGGCACGCGTGCCAATATTGCGATCAAAATTTTTGGTCCAGATTTACAAGAGCTTTTTGAAATTGGAAAAAATGTTGAAACAAATATTAAATCCATTGAAGGCATTGCAGATGTAGCAGTTGATCGACAAGTGGAAGTGCCACAATTGAGGATTATACCTAATCGGCAATTATTAGCAGCTCATGGCATGACGGTTGGCCATTTAATGGAACAAATAGACATTGCATTTGCAGGAGAAAAGGCAGGTGAAATTTATGAAGGACAAAAGTATTTTGACTTAGTAGTTCGTTTTCAAAAAGATTCAAGGGATGAAATTGAACGCATTAAAACCGCGTTAATTAGTTTACCGAGTGGAGGTCATGCGCCATTAAATCAATTAGCAAGTATAACTTCTGTGAGTACACCAAATACAATTAGCCGTGAAAATGTACAACGAAAAATCGTAATAGCGGCCAATGTTCAGGGCAGAGACTTAAGAAGTGTCGTCAATGAAATTCAAGAAATAGTGAACTCAACTATAGCCATGCCTGAAGGTTATCGGGTGGAATATGGTGGACAATTTGAAAGTGAAGCAAAAGCATCTCGACTGCTCTCAATAACTGCAATTTTGGCCATTTTGATCATCTTTCTGCTTTTGTATTATGAATTTAAGACGATTAAACTTGCTTTTATTGTTCTCATCAATTTGCCTTTAGCACTTATTGGAGGAATCTTAATCGTCTATTTTACTTCCGGCATTATCAGCATTGCTGCAACCATTGGTTTTATTAGTTTATTTGGAATTGCCACTCGAAATGGTATACTATTAGTTTCACGTTACGAAGATTTAAGAATACAAGGAATGAGGGGCATAGAGCTTTTAAAGTCAGGAGCGATAGATCGATTGAATCCAATCTTAATGACTGCATGCACCACTGGTCTTGCACTAATTCCATTAGCTCTAAAAGGAGGAGATGCAGGCAATGAAATTCAGAGTCCGATGGCAATTGTGATTTTAGGAGGTCTTTTGACTGCCACCTTGTTAAATTTAATTGTAATACCCTGTGTGTATGCTTTGGTAATAAATAGAGAATAATAACTAGCAAGCTTATGAAATGCCCTTTAATGTATTCTAAGGGGAATCTATTTTATGAGTTTAATCCTACTAATTAATCATTCATACATCTGAATCCCTGTCTCTTATACACATCTGACGCTGCCGACGATCTACTCTGTGTAGAT
>CAJXRL010000344.1 GCA_913059105.1 uncultured Flavobacteriales bacterium | reverse complement strand
CTACACAGAGTAGATCGTCGGCAGCGTCAGATGTGTATAAGAGACAGGGTTATTACTAATTTTTAGATTTACTTTTTGCATAAGAAACCAAGCCAACTAAACCAATGAAGCGTCCTATATCTCCCTGCATAACAGCTATTATACCATGAGAAGCAATGAATTCTCTAGCCAGTGGCTGATTCTCTTGAGATGCCATTGTTTCAATTAGGGCCTTAGCTTTCTCTGATCCTTGACTTTCATAAAGTTGTAAGACTTTTACAGCATTCTCTTCTGCAGTAATTTGTCTATCCTTTGGCGTATATCCTAATTGCTTAATCATGCTTTCCGCAATGATCCATGTAGACCATGGGTTTTGCCCAGTTAGCAAGTTTTTATCATGACTCATGTTCTCCAAATACATTGCGCCTTCATTAAATTGCGCTCCTTGTGCAGTTAATTTATCCTGTAAAAGAAAAGGGAATATTGATTTTGCATCAGGGATCAAGAGTAATTCTTCTTTGTTTGTAAATCCAGATACTTTTTTGTTTTCAATAAGAGGACGTCCATTATCTAAAATTACATTTACCAATGCTGCCGGTCCGTGGCAAACTGCTCCGATAACTTTACCTGTTTGATAATAATTACGAACTATAGATTGGATTGCTTTATTGTCTGGAAAATCAAACATGGCGCCTTTTCCTCCAACAAAAAATACAGCTTGATAATCTTCTTCAATCACATCAATCATAGCAATGGTATAGCTTGTTTTATATTGTGCAACTGAATCGTTTAAAAACGCAAAATCAAACTCCCCCATGTCATCGTCGTCAATAACAACTTGAGGTTTACCTCCAAGTGGGCTTGCAATATCTACATCAAATCCATTTGCTTTAAAAACATAATACGCCCGAGATAACTCTGTTAATTCATATCCAGTGCTTTTGCCGCTATTGCCCATAGCATTGCTACTGGTAACTACTGCCAGTATCTTCCCGCGTTTTGGGATAACATTTTTATGTAAATACGGAATATTATCAATTGAACTTGTTTCTATTGTTTTAAACCTTTCTTTCATTTCATCTATGGGAAGTAAACTCCCAAACCAAGTTCCAACAGAAATGAGAACAACAATTAAACTTACTGAAGAAATTAGTGTCCATTTAAGAATTGGGCGTTTTTTAAGCATAGCATTTTCACTTTTGTAATTATTCAGCGAATAACCTTAAAGATGTATAGAAAAGCTGAAGAAATGATAATTTCATCAGAGTAAAATATCATTTAGTTTCTTTTTATAAAATTTGAAATTGAATGTTATGAAAGGAAGATCTGTGCACAAAGCAAGTGGTAGTTAAATAATTGCTTCACACTTTTTGTTGTTTAATGGATGTTTTTTTCTCTTGTAAAGAAAGCTTTATTTTTATCTATTTCGCTCAGGCCTTAAACGGGAGCTTTCTCCTAAATCAACAAATAAATAGCTTAGTAAATAAAAATAATCAACATCAAATTATTGACTATGAAAACTAAAACATTAATTATTGCTTTAACTCTATCCATAGGTTTATGCACAGCTTGTGCTGCCGAGAATAAAACAGAAGAGAAAATTGAGACAGAAATTAGTTCAGAGGAGAACATCACTTCAGATGAAGGTAATGTTGAAAAGGCTGAAGTTAGAAGACTAGATAGTATTCGTCAGGTAAAAGAACATGGACATGCGCACTAACTAAAACGATAAGAGATTAGAAAAAATTAGTTGTCCAGTTGTTCTGCTAATTTGTTGTCTTATTTCTTTTTCAACATATGCGCAAAATGTAGATGAAGAAACGCAACCATTTTAACATCAAATAAGGAATTCGTGTTTGAGCCCTTCCTATATATAGTTGTTAAATACATGATTACTTGTTACGACCATTTACTTTCTTAGTTGAGTTATCTTTTTTTTTCAAAACAAAGAAATTATCCCCTAGGTGAGTTTCGTTACATTTTGTACTAGCATTACTCTTCTATTTAGATTTAAATGTAATTCGTTTTATAAGGTACGAGACATTCCTTCAAATCTTTACCTCAACTGCCTGCTAAACTCTCCTAAAATAATCGCCGTAGCAATTGATACATTAAAAGATTCAGCTTCACCTACCATTGGTATTTTTAATTTCTGAGTCACTTTAGCGGTTAGTTCATTACTCATGCCTTGAGATTCATTGCCTACAACTAAGACGCAAGGGACTGTGATTTTTGTTTCATACAAATTCTCGCCATTCAAATGCGCTGCATAAATAGGCACTGAAGTAGGCAATTCCTTTATAAAATGAAATAAATCTTGCACCACGATGTTCATTCTAAAAATAGAGCCCATCGTGGCTTGCACCACTTTTGGACTAAAATGATCTACACCTGTCTCTTATACACATCTCCGAGCCCACGAGACAGGCAGAAATCTC
>CAJXRL010000343.1 GCA_913059105.1 uncultured Flavobacteriales bacterium | reverse complement strand
CCCAAACACCAACAACTAATGCCAATGGTTTGGTAAGTATAGAAATAGGAAACGGGACTGTTGTTTCGGGAACTTTTGCCACTATAGATTGGAGTTTAGGGACTTACTTTATAAAAACAGAAACCGATCCAGTTGGAGGCACAAATTACACCATAACAGGTACAAGCCAGATGTTGAGTGTGCCTTATGCCTTGCATGCTAAAACGGTAACACAACCAATTTATAATGTAAACACCTTTTATGCAGAACTAGGAGGATACGTTTTAGAAGTTAGTCCTAGTGGGAAACATGGTTTAGTAGTTGCTATGCAAGACCAAAACCAAGCAGGACTTGTTAGGTGGTACGAGGCTAACGATATGTTAAACGTTGCTACTAATCATGATGTAAATGGCGCTGAATTTAAAGATTGGCGATTACCTACAGTAAGAGAACTAGATCTTATGTATGACATTTATATTAGCACTAACGCTGCAAGTTTTAATGGTATTTATTGGAGTACTACGGGGTCCAATGAAAATAACCTAGATGATTATGTTTATATACGAAATTTTGATTTTGGTAATTATTTTTTCGAAGGTAAGACTTGGTACCAATACAACGCTCGTGCAGTTCGGGCTTTTTAATAAAATATCATATATACTTTAACAAAAACAAAAAAACCAATAGTACTTTTTTAAAGTAGTGTTGGTTTTTTAATTATTAAAGCCAAAGCTTAGTCAATTAAAATCTCCAAAATTTTAATCGCAGCATCACTAATTTTGGTTCCAGGTCCAAACACAGCAACAGCGCCTGCATCAAATAAATATTGGTAATCTTGCTTTGGGATGACGCCTCCAACGATGACCATGATGTCATCACGATCATAATTTTTTAATTCTTCTATCACTTGAGGCACAAGTGTCTTATGTCCTGCAGCTAAGGAAGATACGCCTAGAATATGAACATCATTTTCGACAGCTTGTTTGGCTGCTTCTTTAGGTGTTTGAAAGAGTGGTCCAATATCAACATCAAAGCCAACATCTGCATAACCAGTGGCAACTACTTTTGCGCCTCTGTCATGACCATCTTGTCCCATTTTAGCAATCATGATACGAGGTCTTCTGCCATCTTGTTCAGCAAATTTATCTGCTAATTCTCTAGCTTTCTGAAAGCTTTTGTCGTCTTTTATTTCTTTGCTATACACGCCTGAAAATGATTTAATTTGAGCCTTGTATCTTCCAAACTCTACTTCTAGAGCATCGCTTATCTCTCCTAATGTTGCTCTGTTCCGAGCAGCCTCTACGGCTAAAGTTAGTAAATTTTCTGTTCCTGTTTTTGCGGCTTCAGTTAATTTTGAAAGGGATTCCTCTACTGCTTTAGTGTTTCTAGTTGCTTTAATGTGTTCTAGGCGTTTTATTTGTCCGTTTCTAACCGTCTGATTGTCTACTTCAAGTGTTGAAATTGGATCTTCTTCTTCTAAGCGGTATTTATTGACGCCAACAATAATATCTTGACTAGAATCGATTCTCGCTTGCTTTCGAGCGGCAGCTTCCTCAATTCTCAATTTAGGTATTCCAGCCTCAATAGCTTTTGTCATTCCTCCAAGTTCTTCAACTTCTTCTATAAGAGACCAGGCTTTTTGTGCAATATCGTGTGTCAGTTTTTCAACATAATAACTACCTGCCCAAGGATCAACAGTTTTTGTAATATGTGTTTCTTCCTGTAAAAATATCTGAGTGTTTCTGGCTATTCTAGCTGAAAAGTCAGTTGGTAAGGCAATCGCTTCGTCTAGAGCATTAGTGTGCAAGCTTTGTGTGCCTCCAAAGGCAGCTGCTGCAGCCTCAATGGTTGTGCGTGCCACGTTATTAAAAGGGTCTTGTTCCGTTAAACTCCAGCCAGAAGTTTGGCAGTGCGTTCGTAACGCTAAAGATTTTTGGTTCTTAGGATTAAACTGACTCACTATTTTTGCCCACAACATTCGAGCTGCACGCATTTTAGCAATTTCCATAAAATGGTTCATTCCAATAGCCCAAAAGAAAGAGAGTCGAGGAGCAAATGTGTCGATATCCATTCCTGCCTCAAGACCTTTTTTGATGTATTCTAGGCCGTCAGCGAGAGTATATGCTAATTCAATATCGCAAGTAGCTCCAGCTTCTTGCATATGATAACCAGATATACTTATACTGTTGAACTTTGGCATGTTTTTGCTCGAATATTCAAAAATATCTGAAATGATTTTCATTGATGGTGTAGGAGGATAGATGTAAGTATTCCTCACCATGAATTCTTTGAGAATGTCATTTTGAATGGTGCCTGCTAATTGTTCGGCTTTTACGCCTTGTTCTTCTGCGGCAACAATATAAAACGCCATTATTGGCAAGACAGCACCATTCATGCTGTCTCTTATACACATCTGACGCTGCCGACGATCTACTCTGTGTAGAT
>CAJXRL010000342.1 GCA_913059105.1 uncultured Flavobacteriales bacterium | reverse complement strand
CGGCATACGAGATTTCTGCCTGTCTCGTGGGCTCGAGATGTGTATAAGAGACAGGATTTATACCCTCCTTTTAAACTGGGCATTCAAGCATTCTATTTTACAATATTCTAATTTGTAATCATTGACCTGTTAAGAATAATTTCACATTTCCTTCCCGGTAGAAATAAAAACAATTTTTGAAAGTAAAAAGATGATTGGCTTATGAGTTTGAAGAAACAAACTTTGCCATTTCCTTCGCCCAAACTTGATACGTAAATTTTGAGGGGTGCACTCCATCACTAAAAAACTGATTTTCTTTAGCATTGATATTTAGTCGCTTGGTCCACTTATCAATGGTTATCACTTCTGAATTATAATATACATTAGGGTTGGTTCTAACCACACGTTGTAGTTGCTCTCCCAATAATTCAACCAAATTACCTACAACAAATTTGATTGTTTTAGTAAAAGCAGGAAACTCTTTTATAGGAGGCATATTGGTGAAATAAATTGGAACGTTTCCAAACTTCGCCCTAAGTTCATCAATTAACAATTGAATTTGCGCGCTCCATTTTTTAGGAGAATTTAATGTAAACGCATCATTACCACCCAAACCTATAACAATCATATCAAATTGATGCTCTGATATTTTTGGAACGATCTTAAACCGAACTCTTTTTGCCGTATATCCGCTTCTTGCATAAACCTTCCACTGAACAAGTTGTTTCGTATTTATACTTATTTCCTTAGCAAAGGTTCCGGCAAAACCTTCCTCATGTGTTTTTACACCAACACCTGCCACTGTACTCTCTCCTAGAACCAATAATCTAGTAGAATTTGAAGAACCCAAGCTTCTCGCTTCACCCTCAATTCCTGTTGCTTCTGGTAATTGGGGAACCGTTTTGCGAATCGCCTTTCCCTGAAAATATAGAATTGGTATAAGCGGAAAAGAAATTATAGATCCTATGATGTACTTTAACCTATTCATTGCTTTAGGCTAGTACAGCAGCTTTTTTCATCTTACGGTACAAGAACGAATCGTAAATATTCCTTTTTGCAAATCGAACAGGAATGTCGGAATTGATAAGTTTTTGGAACACCTTTTTGCTTACACCAAAATATTCATAGCTGTCGCCATTTGAAAAATCAATCTTTAAAACTTGACCTTTTAAATCAAAATCTAAAATTCTGCAAGTTGAAATTGTTTCCGAATATTCAGGCAAGTTGGTTTCCTTTGTTTCAGGAGCAATACTTATTAGAAAATGATATCCGTCAATAATCTGCGTGCTTTTTAGTTCAGCTTCTTCAAATAAATCATCCCCTTCTTGGAATTTATCAGGATGCCATTCCTTAACTAAATTTCTATATTTCTTCTTTAGATCTTTTAAATCTATCTCTTGCTCAATTGAGAAAAGTTTTTTGTATTCGTTAATTCGCTTCATCCTTTGATTTTTTGCGCGGCGAAGTTAGCGAAATAATTAATTGAAGAGCACTTTATTAAATACTCAATAACTTGGGCTAAAACTGGAAGACTAAACCTATATAAGATTAATTGTAAATAAGTTATCCCGAATTTATTTATCCTTCACCTTAAACCGAATGCCGCCTATCTGCGTTACGTTTGGTTTTTTAGGCTTAACTCCTAGTGGTTTCCTAAATTCTTTTGGTGGAAGAGTTTTCTCGACAGCCCTTTGATCCGCATCTGATTTAGGCTTTCGTTCCATTTTTCCACGCTTATGAATCACCAATCCGTTTAAGAAATTTCTTAGAATTTGATCCTGCAATTCCATGTATTTCTCATGATCCTCAGCTCTAAAAAAGGCACTCAATTCCGTTTTAGAAATATCATAATCCACTAACTTCAAAATAGCAATAATATCTGTGTCTTTATAACTAAGAGCAACTCTTAATTTTTTTATTATATCGTTGTTTGTAAGTGCCATGTGCGGAAAAGTATTTAATGAATGACCAAAGTAAGCAATGCAAGTACAACACCCAACAAGATAGGCACAAGCTTTTTAAAACTGATAGAATGTTCTTCATTGGTTTCTAACAGTATAGTTGTTGATAAATGTAAAATAATCCCAATAGAAACTGCTAAGAATTGCTGGTAAATAGCTGTATCTGAACTAAAACTACTTCCAATAAATGCACCCAATGGAGCCATTAAAGAGAAGAGTAAAATGGCAATAAAGATTTGAATATTTCTTAATTTGTAGGCCAATAATAAACTTCCTAAAATAATGGCAATCGGAATTTTGTGCAGTAACAACCCCCATAAATATGAGCCTGACTCCATTTCATGGTTTAATTCTGTCAATGGAAAAGACTCTAAAAAGGCATGCAAGCCTAAACTAATAAATACCAAATATGGGAATCTTCCAATTTTCTTTGAATTAACACTGTCTCTTATACACATCTCCGAGCCCACGAGACAGGCAGAAATCT
>CAJXRL010000341.1 GCA_913059105.1 uncultured Flavobacteriales bacterium | reverse complement strand
TTACAAATGAAATAAATTTCCAAATTATTAGCTTAAAAGGGAAATTATTAGAGCAAGGACAAATAAAAACTAGGACAACTAAACTAGAATTAAATAGTTCCCCACCCGGAATTTATTTCTTAAAAATTATGAATCAAGGAAAATTGGCAGTAAAGAGAATTGTAAAAATATAGCTATTAGCTTACTATGAAGATTGACAAATCGCTTATAGAAAGTTGCTTAAAGAAGGAGAGATCTGCACAAAATCAGCTTTATAAGGAGCTCTTTTCATATTTAATGAACACATGCATGCGTTATAAGAATGATTATGACACTGCTGGTGCAAGCTTGAATGCGATATATTTAAAAGTGCTAGACAACTTAGACAAATTTCGAAAAGAAGATTCATTCATTGCATGGGTAAAACGAATAGCGGTAAACCACTTAATAGATGAGTACCGCAAAGAACAGCACATGAAAAAATCGACAAGCTACTTGGACGATAACAAGGCAGTTGAATCTAGAGCATTTCATAGTAAAGAGGCTGAAATGGAGTCGGAATATTTACTAGATATGATCAAAGATTTACCCCAAATGACTCAAAAGGTTTTTAACCTTTTTGCCATAGATGGCTACAAACACAGGGAAATTGCAGAGCTTTTAGATATGAGCGAAAACACTTCTAAATGGCATTTACGAGAAGCTAGGATAAAATTACAAGCCAAATTACTGGTCTTTAATGCAAATATATCATGAAAGAAAAAAATAATATAGACGAGCTATTCCTGAAAGGAACAGAGCGCCACTATCCGGTTGATGAGGCACTGTGGGCAGCAGTTGAGTCTCAATTACCGATGAACAATACACCCAAGACTCCTTGGTATTATAGTCTTAATTCTATTTCCTTCTTGGTAGTTATTTTAACTTGCTCTTTTATTCCAAAAGACAATTCTAGAACAACTGAATTTGCTCAAGTGAACCTAAACACCAACTCTCCGAACCTACCTACTACTGAAATTTCAGAGGCAAAAGAAAATACAACTTCAATTAAAACTGCAACTTTGGCAACTTCAAATTCCGAGCCTGAAGTACATCAACTAATAGAAAAAAAATCATCCATTCAACAAGAAAAAGAAGCGCTTGAAACTCCGGATTACAATATTTCAAAAACCAAAATTAGGAAGCAATCGGTAAATATGAGCTTCGCCACAATATCTTCTGAAATAAAACCTGTCAATTATACAACTATTTCTAAAGGATTTGACAACAAAAAGCCTACTTCGATAAACAGTAGGAAATTTAACACTTCCTTAATGTCAATTCCACGAATATCCGATTTTATAAACATGGACGTTCAATCGTTGACGCTTGCTCCGAAGGGTTCAGAAGAGTTGAAGAAGCATCCTTCATCCAAATCCTTTTATAAGGTAGAATTAGAAACACTCTTCTCAACAGCCATTACTAAATCACTTAAGAATGGAGAACAAGAATTAATTGATGCAAAAACTGACGGCGAAAGTTCAGTTGAATTCAGATCGTTCGGCTTAAATTTTATAGGACAAAAGCAGTTCTTTATTTATGGCATTGGAATACAGCAAGCACAATATTCTGAGAGATTCGCATATAACATTGATGTAGAAAAAAATCGATTGATTAGCTCATATGATACTAGTTATAGTTTAATAAGTGGTAACTTCAACAGTAATGGAACTCCGGTTCTCCTAATCAAACAAAAAATAACTGAGAACCAAAACAATGAAACCTATACCACTAAAGACATTGTTGGCGGTTTAAATACGTTCAAATGGGTTGGGTTACCAATATTCATTGGTGTTCAAAAAACCTTCAGAAATTGGCAGGTGCAAGCCCGATTTTCAATTATTCCAAAATATTCCTATCACCAATCAGGCTATTGTTTAGGTGATAATTTGAATAGCCTAAACACCATATCTACAAAGAATATAAACACTTTACACTTCTCAAATAGAAACGATTTAAGCGTTGGTTACAGCTTTCATGAACAGTTTGCGATAGGAGCTAAATATGCTTTGAACCAAGATCTAAACTCATTCACGAAAGAATACGACACTCAACTTAAAAGTCAGTTAATTGGTGTATGGATTCTATGGAAACCTTGACAACTAAAAGCCAAAATGCAAGCTTTAGAACGGCCTAAACAAAGACTACTTGAAATAATTTAGATAACGGAATGCTACCGCAGTATTTCTCTCTAATTCTGAATAAAAATAAGCCATAAAAAAAGGGAGAATCTAATTAGATTCTCCCTTTTTCAAATATAACGAAACTATTAATTAGATAGTTTAAAGTTTACTGGAACAGTATATTGTACTCTTACTGCTTTTCCTCTTTGCTTTCCAGGTCTCATCTGAGGAAGGTTATTTATAACCTGTCTCTTATACACATCTGACGCTGCCGACGATCTACTCT
>CAJXRL010000340.1 GCA_913059105.1 uncultured Flavobacteriales bacterium | reverse complement strand
TTTCTGCCTGTCTCGTGGGCTCGGAGATGTGTATAAGAGACAGATATGGTATTGGTTGAATGGATGTAAGGCAAGATCTCAGCTCCTATATAAACTGATTCAGTTATTTCATAATTAAATCCCAATACCAAATTTACGCCTCCTGTATGTGAGATACTTTTGTTATCGAAGTTTGGTGGGCTCACTGCATGCTCTATTTGGGCCAATTGATAATAGTATTGAACATCAAACCCAAATCTAAAATCTAATTTTTCAGATAATGTCTTACGCCATTCTCTTCCAGCATTTACACCTACAACAAAATTCGTATAAGTCTGGTTTTGGTCAGAAGACTGATCTCCGTTGCTAAACGCGGTATTAAATCGCCAAACTGCCTTCTCATTACCAATTCTATACGTAATTCCAAAACCATCAAGATTATAAAAGGTTAGTCCAACTTCTTTTACACGAAGCTTGTCCGTTTCTTGCGCATTCAACGCGGTAAAAAGTGTTGTGATTAAAAGTGACAGAAGTATTTTTTTCATAATATATCTTTTTTATTTTGATTACTCCTATCAAAAGTCCTGCCACATTAAAATCTCTACCCATTATTTTTTCTCATAACGTTCTTTCCCATAGCCCTATAGGAAACACCAAAAGATAGTACAATAAATAGAGCTGCCAAAACAAAGGGCGCTCCAGGAAAGAAGTATTTAAATCCGTCTTGCGTAAAATATGCAAAGATGGTTGTCATCAGAATTGGCCCAATCACTGCAGTGGAAGAAATTAAGGAAGTCAATGCTCCTTGTAATTCTCCTTGTTCATTCTCCCCAAACTTGTTGGAAACAATACTTTGCAAGGTAGGAGTAGCAATTCCACCAAAACAGTACGGCAAAACTGATGCAAACAACAACCAACTTTGATTCACAAATGCAAACAGTAATAATCCTACAAACCACGAGACGTAACCAATGATAATTGTTTTCTTCTCACCCCACCATCGTATACTGTGTTTTACCAACAAACCTTGAACAACTGCAACTACAATACCAACAATTCCAAGTGATAAGCCCACCATTGATTCGGTCCATTCGAATTTTAGCATGCCATAAAACGGCCAAGTAGATTGCACCGCATAACCGGCTAAATACAAAAAGAAAAAAGCCAAAGCCAAATTTGCGACAACTTGGTTTCGAGTCAATAAGAATAACGAACCCAAAGGGTTTGCTTTGGCCAAGTCTACTTTAGCTTTGCGTTTGCTTGGTTCTAACGATTCAGGTAAAACAAAAACGCCATAAACAAAGTTCAATAGCGTTAAGCCCCCTGCAATGAAAAATGGATATTTAACATCGTATTCTCCTGCAATTCCGCCCAACACAGGTCCAACAATAAAACCCAAGCCAAAAGCGGCTCCAATTAAACCAAAGTTCTGTGCTTTATTTTCAGGAGTACTAATATCGGCTATGTATGCTGTAGCCACTGTGAAACTAGCGCCACAAAGTCCTGCCAAAATTCTTCCCAAAAACAGCCAAAATAAAGTAGGTGCAAAAGCATGCACAAAATAGTCAACTCCTAAACCAAATAAAGCAATTAATAGAATTGGTTTTCGCCCGAATTTATCACTTAAAACCCCTAATACCGGAGCAAAAAAGAATTGCATAATTGCATAAGAAAAAATTAGCCACCCTCCTATTTTGGCCGCCTCGCTCAACCCTTCGCCATTTAGGTTTTCAATTAACGAAGGAATAACTGGTATGATAATACCAATGCCTATTACATCAATTAAAATGGTCGCAAAAATGAATCCAAGTGATGCTTTGCTGTTCTTTTTCATTCGCCTCAAAAATAGCGCAAAATTCAAGCTTCTATCCAAACCTTTTTATAAAAAATCCTTTGTTGCAATTTTTGAAATTTATTCCGCTTTATAAATATTTTGTCAATAAAGTATTCAACCTTTTCAACTCTCCAACTCCTTAAGTGTTCTTACTTTTACTACGAATGAAATCATTAGGAAAAACCTACCTTATTTTTGGACTAAAATTCGCCTTAGCATTTTGGTTGTTTAGCCTTTTTCGAGTGCTTTTTTACTTGTTCAATTCAAATTATTTCCCTCAACCCGAAGCAATTAATTTTCTTGGCGGTTTGCGCTATGATTGGATGACAATTACCATTTTATATATCCCCTATTTCTTTTCTCTTTGGTTTTTTCCACGTTCAAATACCCTCTTTCAAAAAATCCTTTTTCTATTTTCTACAGCAGTAGCTATTCTTAGTAATTTCTTAGATTTTGAGTATTTCAAATTCACTCAAAAGCGAACTACTGCTGACCTTTTCACTACCAATGGAATTGAAGAGGACGTTATTCGCCTATTGCCGCAGTTTGCAGCTGACTATTGGTATTTGCTTGTATTCGCTATACTTTGTTTTTGGCTTGTTAAAGTAGTGTATGAA
>CAJXRL010000339.1 GCA_913059105.1 uncultured Flavobacteriales bacterium | reverse complement strand
ATCGTCGGCAGCGTCAGATGTGTATAAGAGACAGTCTTTATACGGATGTGAGTTTAGTGCTTCAAAGTGATATGTTGCGAAAAGTAGACCTTATGTCAATGGCAAATGGCTTGGAGGTAAGGACACCTTTTTTGGATCATGAATTAATGAATTTTGCCTTTTCAATTCCTGCAAACTTTAAAATTGATGGTCATATGAAGAAGAAGCTAGTTCAGGACGCTGCAAGAGACATTTTACCTGAGAAACTATATAATCGGCCAAAAAAAGGATTTGAAGTTCCATTAGGGAGTTGGATGCGAGATGAGTTACATGATTTGATTGAGAACAACTTACTTTCTGATGAATTTATAAAGGGTCAGAACCTTTTTAACTTATCTTACGTAAACCAGTTGAAGGTAAAATTACGCTCTTCTGACCCTGAAGATTCTCAAGCAAATATTTGGGCTCTTTTGGTTTTTAATAATTGGTGGAAGAAATACATCGCTTAATCACACAAATAGGATTTAAAAGGAAATGCCAAAAGTTTTAAGAATAATAAATCGATTTAATTTAGGTGGGCCGACATTTAATGCAGCTCTGTTGACTAAATATATGGCGCCTGAATTTGAAACGATGCTAGTTGGAGGCAGAGAAGAAAGTTCTGAAGAAAGTTCACAACACATTTTAAATGATTTAGGTATAAAAGCGCATTATGTTGACGAGATGCAACGTGATATTGGACTTTCAAATGACCGGCAAGCGTATAAGTCAATAAAAAAATTAATAAATGAATTTCAACCAGATATAATTCATACTCATGCCTCTAAAGCAGGAGCAATTGGAAGAAGTGCAGGTATTGCATATGGTAAAGCCAAAATAGTGCATACGTTCCACGGACATGTATTCCATTCTTATTTTGGAAAGTTTAAGACTAAAGTGTATCAAAATATAGAGCGTGCTTTGGCGCTAAAAACAGATAGAATAATTGCCATTAGTCCTCGACAAAAACTAGAGTTGACTAAGAGATATAGAATTTGTTCTGAAGATAAAGTTGAAATTATTCCATTAGGGTTTGACTTGAATCGTTTTCAAGAGAATGTTGAAGAAAAGAGAAAATCATTCCGTGAGAAATATGATATTGATGATGATGAAATTGCTATTGGAATAATTGGCAGACTTGTTCCGATAAAGAATCATAAAATGTTTTTAGACTCAATCAAACAGGTTCTTGGCAAAACAAATAAGAAAATAAGAGCCTTTTTGATTGGCGATGGAGAAGAAAGAGAAGAATTAAAGGCATATTCTACTAAACTTGGATTAGTTTATGTGAATGGTGATTTTGAAAAAGGAATGAAGGCTACCGTTCATTTTACCTCCTGGATCAAAAATGTTGATTGGGCTAATTCTGGATTAGATATTATCGCTTTGAGTTCGTTAAACGAAGGAACACCGGTAAGTCTTATTGAAGCACAAGCATCATGCAAGCCTATTGTTTCTACAAAAGTGGGAGGAGTAAGTAATATTGTACTTCCCAATGAAACCGCTCTGCTATCACCATCAAATTGTTCTGGACCATTTGCTGAAAATCTATTGCAATTGGTTGAAAATGAAGATAGAAGAATTGAAATGGGAAAAAAGGGGTGGGAGTTAGTTCATGAAAAGTATCATTATAATCGGTTGGTAAGCGACATGAAAAATCTTTACACAGAACTACTCCGGTAATATTTTTACAAAAACTACCATTAATTGAATAGATTTGTAGCTTAATAGAAACTGCAGAAATGATTAAGAAAATTTTAGGAATCTTAGTGGCTTGTTATTTCTTAGCTTCTTGCAAGCCATTGAATCCAAGTATCATGTTTAGAACTCCAAAGGATTATAAATACGATACTCAAGTTAAAGATACGACTAAGGAATATAGAATTGCTGCGAATGATGCAATCAGTTTTCGACTCTTTACAAATAATGGGCTGAAACTAGTGGATGTTACGGAGAATACCTCTCAAATGTTTCAACAGCTTAATCAAGGGATTACTTATGTTGTTGAATTCGATGGGAATGTGAATTTGCCAATTATCGGAAGAGTTGACGTTAGCGGAATGACAGTTCGAGAAGCAGAGTTTTTTCTTGAAAAAAAGTATGATGAAGTTTTTATTGATCCATTTTTATTGCTAAATGTTACTAATAGAAGAGTGACAATTTTCCCAGGAAGTGGAGGGGATGGAGTTGTAATAACACTTCAAAACAATAACGTAAAGCTTTTAGAAGCCCTGGCTTTAGCAGGAGGGTTGACAGATCAAGGCAGGGCTTCAAGGATAAAGCTTATAAGGGGAGATTTAGCAAACCCTGAGGTTTACCTTATCGATTTGTCGACTATACAAGGGATTCATCAAGCAGATATTATTTCTGTCTCTTATACACATCTCCGAGCCCACGAGACAGGCAGAAATC
>CAJXRL010000338.1 GCA_913059105.1 uncultured Flavobacteriales bacterium | reverse complement strand
TCTACACAGAGTAGATCGTCGGCAGCGTCAGATGTGTATAAGAGACAGGTATACAGGTTACGACGATATTGCATATAATTTTAGTGCTACCAATTTATCATTTGTTAATAGGTCAGCTATCATCCGAATGCAAAAAACAACTGACAAATCGGCCCAAGAATTACAAAAGAAAAGAGATGCCTTCATATTTGTAGGATCAATTTTTGAGGAGAATTCACAATTAAGATTGCCAGGTGTTCGAATTATAATTAAAGATAAATACAATTCAGATAAACAGTTCGTAGAAATCACGGATGACTATGGTACTTTTCAAGATAGTGTCTTCGGGTATAAACTGAACGAACGTCTTTTCTTTGAAATTTACCTAAAAAAAGAAGGTTATATCTCAAAGTCTTTTGTTTTTGAAGAAAAGTTGACGGAATTCGGAATAATTGACTTAGAAGAGTATTTAAAGAAAATTAGATTAACAAAGGCTGCAGTTGGAGTTGAAATTGGAAAAGCGGCCAACCTATACCCTATTTATTTTGACTTAGATAAATCTGATATTAGAAGAGATGCCGCGAAAGAATTAGATAAAGTAGTGAGCATTATGAATGAATTACCTAACATTAAAATAGAGTTAAGTTCTCATACAGATTCAAGAGCTACCGATCGATATAATCTTGCTTTATCACAAAGAAGAGCCAATTCATCTCAAAACTATCTTATTTCAAAAGGGATAAGTCCTGCAAGAATAACATCTGTTGGTTATGGTGAAAAGCAATTGGCTAATAATTGTACAAATGAAGTTTCCTGTTCAGAACAACAACACAGCATGAATAGAAGAACTGAGTTTGAAATTGTAGAAATGAAACCGGCTTTAACAAAAGCCGTTCTTACTCAGGGCAACAAGACAACTAATAATAAACCAATCACAACAATAAATAAGCCTGTTAGAACTAACAAAAAACCAATCATCATTAAAGGGAAAATTGTAGATTTTAAATCAGGAAAGGCCATTCCTCTAGTTGAGGTTGTAGCGACGAATGTGCTAAACAAGAAAGAACTATATACGGCTAGAGCGGATAAAGACGGGAATTTTACAATTGAAACAATAGGATATAATCTCGGCGATAAATTGCACCTAGATATTTTACTTTCAAAAAAAGGTTTTATTAGTAAAACATTCAATTATCGTGAAAAAATAACCTCATTAGTAAATCAAATTGATTTGAACAAACAGTTTAATGATTTCCAGTTGGTTTCAATTGATTTGAACGTCGACATTGGAAAAGCTTCGAATATGGCTCCTATTTTATTTGACTTAGGCAAAACCGAAATTAATAAAGAAGCTGCTTTTGAATTAGACCAGATAGCTGCTATTCTATTAGAACAACCTAATTTAGGAATTGAATTGGGTTCTCATACGGATAGTAGAGGCGCGGATTCTGAAAACTTAAAGTTATCTCAAGAACGAGCTGATGCAACCATGCATTATCTTGTTTCACAAGGCATTTCATATAGCAGAATCAAAGCGATTGGCTATGGCGAGAAAAAACCTTTGAACCGATGTATCAACGACGTTGAATGTAGTGAAAAAGAACATGCAGTAAACCGAAGAACTGAATTCATTATATTAAAATTGAGGTAGACTAAGTACTAATCAATCCCTTTTGAGAATTTAATTTTTACCCCAACGTCATCGAAAAATCAGAACCAGAATTACATCAAGTTCCCGCTGAAGTTGAGCCCAAAAGGCTGGCAGATTATGCTATTGGTATATTCTCGACCGCTTCAACAAGATCTGCTTTAAAAAAAGCCATAAAAAAGGGCTTATTATTTGTTGACAATAAGACAGCCACGACTGCACAATTTATAAGAGGCAACGAAGTAATTACCTGTAAAAAGGAAGCTGCCAGTAAAGACAAAGAATTTCAATTGAAATTGGAGGTGATTTATGAAGACAATTACTTAGCTGTAATTCATAAACCTGCAGGAATATTAGTAAATGGAAATACATTCAAGACAATAGACAATGCTTTAGTTCAAAATCTAAAACGATCAGATTTGCCAGATGCCTGCCGACCAAGGCCAGTCCACAGGTTAGATTACCCAACTACAGGCTTATTACTTATTGGAAAAACAAAGACAGCTATTACAAGCTTAAATCAATTGTTTGAGCACAAGAATATTCAAAAAACATACCTAGCAATTACCATAGGAAAGATGAAGCCTCAAGGCTCAATTCGAGAGCCTATTGATGGGAGAAATGCAGAATCAAACTATATTAGTTTAGCAACAGTTGATTCGAAAAGGTTTGGGTATTTGAATTTTGTACTCTTAGAACCAAAAACCGGTCGACGGCATCAACTAAGGAAACATTTAGCTGAAATAGGTAATGGAATTTTAGGAGATCGGGATTATGGTAATCCTGAATTACTTTTACAAGGAAAAGGAATGTATTTACACTGTCTCTTATACACATCTCCGAGCCCACGAGACAGGCAGAAATCT
>CAJXRL010000337.1 GCA_913059105.1 uncultured Flavobacteriales bacterium | reverse complement strand
TTTAAAAGATAGATAATTATGAGTAATACTTTAAACGTAAATACAATGGCCGATTTAATGGCCAAAGGAGAAAAGCCTGAAGTTTTATTTTGGGTAGGTTGTGCCGGTAGTTTCGACGATCGAGCGAAAAAAATTACGCGTGCTTTTGTTAAAATTTTGAACAGTGTTGGAGTGAACTTTGCAATACTTGGGACAGAAGAAAGTTGCACGGGAGATCCTGCAAAAAGAGCCGGGAATGAATTCCTTTTTCAAATGCAGGCAATGACAAATATTCAAGTGTTGAATAATTATGAAGTAAAGAAGATTGTGACTACTTGTCCGCATTGCTTTAATACATTGAAGAACGAGTATCCTGGTTTAGGAGGTGATTATGAGGTGATGCATCATTCTCAATTTCTACAGAAGTTGATGGAAGAAGGCAAACTGAAAATAGAGGGTGGACAATTTAAAGGCAAGAAGATTTCGTTCCACGATCCATGTTACTTAGGTAGAGGAAACGGTGAATACGAAGCGCCAAGAGCATTGTTAGAGCAGTTAGATGCTGAATTGGTAGAATTGAAACGCTGCAAGGCAAAAGGATTGTGTTGTGGAGCAGGCGGCGCTCAGATGTTTAAGGAGGCAGAACCTGGAACTAAAGAAGTGAACATTGAAAGAATGGAAGATGTGGTGGATGCCAATCCAAACATTGTAGCGGTTGGCTGTCCGTTTTGTATGACCATGATGACCGATGGAGTGAAGAACAAGGAGAAAGAAGAGACATTAAAAGTATATGACCTAGCTGAATTGATAGCGGAAGGGAAAGGACTTTAAAGAATTACGAATTATAAATTTTTGAATTACGAATAGGGGAAGCATATGCTTCCCTTTTTTTATGGGTCAACTTTTTTAATCTTACTGTGAGCTTCTTGCACTCCCATTAAGGCTGCTGAACCATAAAAGTTGATTAATTCCATTTTTAAACTTTCAAATTGGATTGCTGGATCGGAAGCTGTGTATGCTTTTGCAGAATCCAAATTGTCTGTATTGAATATATATATTCCTCTAAATTCACCTTTTGCTTCGCCATAAAATGGACCCGCTAAAACTAACTTCCCTTCTTTGGCTAAACGACCAATATTAGCCATATGTGCAGATTGAAGCTCAACAGCATGAATAGAGTCTCTTGGAGTGTTGGGGCCAGTTTTTAAAAAGGCCATTACATATGGTTTCATCCCATATTCGTCTGCGCCGTACTCTTTTGCAAGCTCAACATTGTAAGCTGTCTCAGGTTCAATAATCAATGTAGTGTCACTTTCTAGAGCATCTGGGATATTGCTTTTAATTTCTGGAGAATTTCCACATGAAGTAAAAAGAAGTACTAAGGCAATTAAACTAAATTTCATCTTTTTGAATTTGATTCAAATATAGCTGAAAGCATTAACTTTGGAAAAAGCGTAAAAATGAATTATAGAGATTTAGCTAATCATAGCAGGGTTTGGATTTACCAAGCAAACCGAAAATTGAACGATAAAGAGGTGACGGAAATAAGGAACTATGGAGCTAATTTTATTGATCAATGGGCGGCGCATGGTTCTGATTTACAGGCTGCATTTGAAGTTTTTTACAATCAATTTATTGTGCTTTTTGCCGATGAAAGTCAGGTGAAAGCTTCAGGATGTTCAATAGATTCCTCAGTTCGATTTATAAAAGAAATTGAAAAAGAGTACCAGTTAGACTTGTTCGATCGACTGAACTTAACCTACAAATCAGGTTCTGAAATTAAAATGATGGCCATGGCTGATTTTCAAACTGCATTAGAGAAGGGCCAATTAAATGAAGAAACAATTGTTTTTAATAATTTGATAGAGACAAAAGGGGAGTTTGAAAGCAAATGGGAAGTTCCAGTGAAGGAGAGTTGGCATGCAAACTTAATTTCAAATTAGAAATTACGAATTATGAAGAGTAAAGCGAAAAAAGTGTACGATTCCATGATGGCAAATGATTATTGCACGCAATGGTTGGGCGCTGAACTAGTACATTTAGAAGAGGGGAAATGTACTTTGCAAATGATGGTGAAGAAAGAAATGCTCAATGGATTTGGTACTTTACATGGTGGAATGGCTTATTCATTAGCGGATTCAGCATTAGCTTTTGCAGCAAACTCTTATGGTCGTATTTCTCCTTTAATAAATGGGAATATGTCCTATTCGAAGTCAGCAATGATTGGAGATGTTTTAACTGCGGAAGCAAAGATTATTTCCTTAGGAAATAAGAAAGCGGATATTGATGTTACCATTACTTGTAAAGGCCATGAAGAACCCTTTTACTTTTTTAGAGGAACAGTTTATCGCACTTCGAAAGAGCATTCAATATAATTCGAATTTCAAATTAGAGAATGAGCAAAGAATTTGTCTTACCAAGCGTAGTCGAAGTTTAGATAAATTCAATCATTCAACATACATTATTCTTAATTTTAAGATTCCAAAAACAGACTATGAAAGAAGCATATATAAT
>CAJXRL010000336.1 GCA_913059105.1 uncultured Flavobacteriales bacterium | reverse complement strand
GATCGTCGGCAGCGTCAGATGTGTATAAGAGACAGCTAATAAGTTTTTCCCTTTTTGAAGACGAATCAACCTGGTGTAGCTTGTAGGCGTTAGTCCCGTCAAACTTTTAACTTTTTTATATAAAACATCTCTACTAATAGAGAGTAAATCTGCTAAAAGGTCGTTAGAAAAAATACTGCTCCCCATTTCTTTCAGAATCAATTTCTCTGCTTGTTCCAGCCATTTTTGGTCTACCTCCGAAATGTTTGATTCAATTCTTCCATCAAGGGCTTCTTCTTCAATAAATGTTTTCCGTTCGGTATGGTTGGCAATTAAGTTTTTCACCCTCACCAATAATTCCTCTTCGTCAAAAGGCTTCAGTAAATAATCATCTACCCCAATCCGCAAAGCATTTAATCTGGTTTGTAACTCTGCCCTTGCCGTGAGCATAATAAACGGTAAGCCTCGCCATTTGTCATTGGCTTTTACTTTTTCTAAGAATTCAAAGCCATCCATTATTGGCATCATTAAATCGCTAATTATTAAATGTGGAATGAGGGGTGTGGAATGTGGAATTAATTCAGGCGAAGCATTTCTTAATTCATCATTCGTAATTCCTAATTGACGCAAAGCGTCAGATCCATTTTCTGCAGTTATGATATTATAATGTGGCGAGAGAATGAAAGAAAGGTAATCTCTTAAATCGTGGTTGTCTTCTACAATTATAACCGTTTCGTCTTTTACTTCCGATGGTTTGTTTTCGCTTAATTCTATTGGCTCAAGGTTTTCCTCTTTTTCATCATTTATATCCAGTTGTTCCTCGGTTGTTATCATTTTAATGATTTCCTTCTTCGGAAATTGAACAAAGAAAGTAGAACCTGTTTCAGTTTGATTCGTTTGGCTTTCTGCCCATACTTTACCCTTCATCAGTTTAACAAATTCTTGAGATAATGCTAAACCAATTCCCAATCCGCCTTCTGCTTTTTTATTGATGCTTGATTGAAAATAACGGTTGAATACATTTGGCAAATCTTCGGCAGGGATTCCTCTACCATTGTCCTTTACAGAGATTTGTACGGTATTTCCTAAGTCTTGAAAATGCACGATTATTTTGCCATTTTTAGGCGTAAACTTAAAAGCATTGGTCAACAAATTATTCAACACCTTTTCTAGTTTCTTCTTATCTACTTTAATTTGAAGCGATTTGGGTGCATCAAATACATAGACTAATTCCGTGGATTGAATATCTCCAATCGATTCAAAATTGCTGATAACTGATCGTAAGAAAGTATAGAAAACAACAGTCGTTTCTTCTAGAACTAATTTGTGTGCATCGAATTTAATTAGGTCTAAAATTTCATTGACCAATTGAACTAATTTCTGAGTATTCTCTTTCGCTTTAGTTAATAAAGTAGTGTTTCGTTTGTTCAACTCTTGGCTATTTAAAGCAGTTTGAATTGGGCCTTGAATCAACGTAATTGGTGTGCGTAATTCATGAGAAATATTCGCAAAAAAGCGAGATTTGGTTGCATCCATTTCCTTCAACTCCTCGGCCTGCTGAGCAACCTTTTGTGTACGCTCATTTACCAAGCCCTCTAACTCTATTTGTTTGTCTCTTAACCTTCGGTTTCTAGTATTGAAAAGATAAATAGTACCACCAACAAGTATTACGATGGAAATTAAAATGAACCACCATGTTAAATAGAACGGACGCAGAACGACGATATCGATGATTAAATCATTTTTAGCGCTTACATTGTTCAAGGTATTGGCCGTAACAATTAATTGATGTTTGCCATAAGGCAATTGCCCGAATTGAATAAAACGGCTTTTCTGTGCGATCCAATCCGATGCTCGACCTTCTACTTTTAATTGATAACGGTATAAATTATTGGCCACATTTTTATAACTGAGTAAACCAACTTCAAATGAATGGACGTAATCATTAGGTTCAATAACAATCTTCTTATTAGCGATAGCACTTTGCGTATTATCAACTACGACTCCTCCCTTTTCACTGAATTGTTCGTATTTTAAAATGGCAAGAACAGGTTTTACCTCTTCTTCATCGGCCTGAAAATCTCTCGGATAAAAAGCAGTAACGCCATCTAATCCTCCAAAAAATAAACGTTGAATTCCGGCTTTGTCTCGATAACTAAAATGTGAAGCCCTGTTAAACTCTGTTTGACCAAGCCCATCTTCGGGCAAGTAGTTTTTTATTGCCAAAGTAGTTTTATTCATTCGGATAAGCCCATAATCACTGCTCATCCAAAGGTTGTCGTAATCATCGGGATATACCGCATAAATCACATTGTTGGGCAAACCGTCAGCAACCGTCAACTGTCGATATTCATTTTTTGCTTTATCCCATCGAATAATGCCATCGGCTGTCGCTAACCAATAAATGCCTGCTTCATCTTGATACAAATGTTGCACATTATCAGTCGGGAGAAACTGATTTTTAGATTGATTTATACCTGTCTCTTATACACATCTCCGAGCCCACGAGACAGGCAGAAATCT
>CAJXRL010000335.1 GCA_913059105.1 uncultured Flavobacteriales bacterium | reverse complement strand
ATTACCCTTAAAAGGAAATCCCGAGTCGAAAGGCTCGGGATTTTTTTTGTTCTAAAAATTCTTCTTGAAAATTTATAAACGACAATGGTACATGCTATGTGTGCTTTGTATTTGACAATTGGGAAGCAACCATTACTTAAGAACATTCAGAGCAGAAAAAAGCCTTCAAGTATTTACTAGAAGGCTTTTTAAATTGATATACATGTAAAGAACTAGAAGCAGTACTTGTTTTCTGCTATCATTTTCTGTGCAATTGCTTGCCTGTTTTCTTTGGCATTTATTGGACCATGCTTGGTAAATCGTTTAATTCCCATTAGCATTCCCATTTGCTCATCTCCAGTAGCAAAAGAGTTCACCGCATCTTTACCGTGTTTGTGCATTCGATCTGCTGCATCGTAAATATAAGTTTGCATCATCTTTTCTTGAAGTTGATAATCAAGTCCCATAGACTTCATCTTTTCAACTCTTAATAGCATAGACTCACTTACGTACGTTTCCATGGTCATATCTGCTATGTTCATTAAAACTTCTTGCTCTTTTGATAAAGAGGTAGCTAATGTTTTAGCTGCTGCTCCTGCAGTTAGCAATACTGCTTTTTTGAAATTTCCGATGGTTCTTTTCTCCGCGGCATATTCTGCTGAATCGTCAAAGTCAAAATCTGGAATCTCCATTAGCTCTTCTGCAACTTTCATGGCAGGTTCAAGAATGTTCAATTCCCCTTTCATCGCTCTTTTCAAAATAATATCAACAGTTAACATCCGGTTGATTTCATTAGTCCCTTCAAAAATTCTATTGATTCTTGCGTCTCTGTAGGCTCTTTCCATATCTGCCTCTGCAGAATAACCCATTCCGCCATAAATTTGAACGCCTTCGTCTACAACATAGTCTAACGTTTCTGAACCGTGAACTTTTAGGATAGCACATTCAGCAGCATATTCTCGCAAACCTTCTAGCGTTGCCGCTTGTTTATCCATACCTTCAGCCTCATGGGCTTTTATCGTATCTGTAATATTTTGGCTTAGTCTATAAAGAGCAGACTCAGTTGCGAAACATTTAATAGCTTGTTCAGCTAATTTAAAGCGAATTGCGCCATACTTTGAGATTGCGCGACCAAATTGTTCTCTTTGGTTGGCGAATTGAATAGAGCGGCTAGTTGCAGCTTTAGCAGCGCCTATTGCAGCACCCGCTAACTTTGCTCTTCCAATGTTCAATATATTCAATGCAATTTTAAATCCTCCTCCTCTTTTTCCTAAAAGGTTTCCTTTTGGAATTTTTACGTCATTAAAGAAGATCTGTCTTGTTGAAGATCCTTTAATACCTAACTTTTTTTCTTCAGGATTCATGGTGATACCCTTCATATCAGCTGTTAAAATAAAGGCAGATAAATCTTCATCGTCCTCAATTTTTGCAAACACAGTTAATACATGCGCAAAACCACCATTGGTAATCCACATTTTCTGTCCGTTAATGTTATAATTCTCTCCATCTTCAGATAGAACTGCCTTGGTTTTACCCGAATTAGCATCTGACCCTGAACTAGGTTCAGTTAAACAATAACATCCTTTCCATTCGCCGCTTGCAAGCTTTGGGATGTAAGTTTGTTTCTGCTCTTCGTTTCCATAATAAAGAATTGGCAAGGTGCCTATCCCTGTATGTGCAGAAAGCGCTACAGCAAATGAATATCCTGCTCCGGTGATTTCCGCCGTCAGCATGGAAGTAACAAAGTTTTTACCAAAACCTCCTAATTCTTCTGGCACAGAGATGCCACATAGGCCTAGTTCTCCTGCTTTTGTTATTTTGCTAGCCATTAATCCTTCTTGCATAGCATCCAATTCATCTAATTCAGGATAAATCTCTTGTTCTAGAAAATCTTGACAACTCTGAGCAATCATTTTTTGCTCTTCGTCGTATTGCTCAGGAATAAAAATATCTTTTGCATCAGTTTCCGTAATAAGGAATTCTCCTCCCTTTATAATTTTTTTATCGCTCATTGTTCTCGTTATTATAGCATTTCAAATATTCCGGCGGCACCTTGTCCAGTTCCAACACACATGGTTACCATGCCGTACTTTTTATTTCTTCTTTTCAATTCATTAAAAATTTGAACCGATAGTTTTGCTCCGGTGCACCCAAGTGGGTGGCCAAGTGAAATTGCTCCACCATTTACGTTCAAAATTTCAGGGTTTAAGTCTAACTCTCTTATAACGGCTAGTGATTGAGAAGCAAACGCTTCATTCAACTCAATTAAATCAATATCGCTCAACTTTAAGCCTGCTTGTTTTAGTGCTAATGGAATAGCCTTAACTGGTCCAATTCCCATAATACTTGGGTCTACTCCAGCAGTAGCGTAAGAAACCATTCGTGCAATTGGTTTCAAATTGTGTCGTTTTACCATCTCTTCTGAAGCCACCATAACAAATGCTGCACCGTCGGAAGTTTGAGAAGAATTACCTGCAGTAACACCTGTCTCTTATACACATCTCCGAGCCCACGAGACAGGCAGAAATCTC
>CAJXRL010000334.1 GCA_913059105.1 uncultured Flavobacteriales bacterium | reverse complement strand
ATCTACACAGAGTAGATCGTCGGCAGCGTCAGATGTGTATAAGAGACAGAGCGAGAAGGATATGGGAAAACTGACTTTGATTTAAAGGACACAGTTGATGCCTTGAGTTATGTGGGAACATGGAAGTTGTTTGGGAAACATTGGAGATTTGGATTGGATGAATATAGACGTGCCTTTAGTAAAAAGTTATTTTTAAATAGGCTACAAGTGTTAATTCCTTCTCTAACTATGGAAGATATTAGGCCGGGTAGGGCGGGAGTTCGAGCCATGGCATTAGGTCCTGATGGAGAGATGATTGAAGATTTTAAGATAGAATATAAAAACAATAGTATTCATGTGTTAAATGCTCCATCACCTGCCGCAACGGCTTGTTTGGCAATTGGTGAAGACATTACAGCAATGGCGGAAAAGCGTTTTAATTTACACTAGTTTATGGGGTCAGCGGTCATAGCAGGAATTGTTGCTTTATATTTTATTTTTCTGTTACTAATTGCTCGAGTTACTTCTAAAGGAGCCGATAACAACTCATTCTTTGTAGGCAATAAAAACTCTCCTTGGTACTTGGTGGCTTTTGGAATGATTGGTACATCTCTTTCCGGAGTTACATTTATTTCGGTGCCAGGTTGGGTAGGAACTAGTCAGTTTTCATACCTGCAAATGGTTTTGGGTTACTTGCTAGGTTACATAGTGGTTGCGAATGTTTTAATGCCATTGTATTACCGATTAAATTTAACTTCAATTTATACTTATTTAGATCAGAGGTTTGGATTCTGGAGTTATAAAACTGGGGCATTTTATTTTTTATTGTCTCGTACAATTGGAGCTGCATTTCGATTGTACTTGGTTGCCAATGTGCTACAAATTGCCATTTTTGACGATTGGAATATTCCATACTATTTAACGGTTGCAATTACTATTTTGCTCATTTGGGTTTACACTGCTAAGGGCGGAATTAAAACAATTGTTTGGACAGATGCTTTACAAACCTTATTTATGTTGCTCGCAGTAGGAGTAGGAATTTATCAAATAGGAGATCAGCTTAATCTTGGGTTTTCTGAAATAATTTCGACAGTCAAGGATAGTGAGTATTCTCAAATCTTCTTTTTCGATGACTGGAAAGCTAGTAACTATTTTTGGAAGCAATTTTTAAGTGGAGCATTTATTACTATTGTAATGACTGGTTTAGACCAAGATATGATGCAGAAAAACCTAAGTTGTAAAAACATTAAAGAGGCAAAATGGAACATGTTCTCTATGAGTGTCGTTTTAGTTTTTGTAAACCTTCTTTTTCTAGGATTAGGAGCGCTGCTCTTTATTTATTCCAACAAAAATGGGATTGCACTGCCTGAGAAAGGAGATGATTTATTTCCCGGATTAGCACTTAATAATACCTTAGGTATTTCAGTAGCAGTATTCTTTATTCTAGGCCTAATTGCAGCTGCATACTCAAGTGCAGATTCTGCTTTAACTGCGTTAACAACATCGGTCTGTGTTGATTTTTTAAATGTGAAAGATAAGCCTGAAATTGAGGGACAACGGTTAAGAAAAAGGACTCATATTATTATGTCGGTAGTTCTCTACGTTGTGATTCTTATTTTTAGTTTAATTAGCGATGATAGCGTAATTAGCAGCCTATTTAAAGTTGCAGGATATACGTATGGGCCACTGCTAGGATTATATGCATTTGGCTTACTTCATAAAAGTCAATTGAAAGATAAATGGGTGCCGTTAGTTTGCTTGCTTTGTCCTGTAATTTGTTATGTCATTCAAGTCAACTCAGAAGAATGGTTGAATGGGTATAAGTTTGGTTATGAGCTATTGATGTTGAATGGGTTATTAACATACCTTGGTTTGCATGTAGTACGCAGAAAGGAATTAACAAAGTCTGTTTGAAATAAAGTTTGGTTTCTTGTGAATTGTTGTTTCACATTTAATAACTTAGGCTTTAAATTCAATAGAATGAAAAAGTTAATTCTACCCTTTAGTTTACTGCTCATTTTTTCTGCATGCTCAGAGCAAGATCAGCGAAAAACATCAACAGTAATCGAAGAAACAGCTAAGGAAGATGTTCCTGTAGAAGAGTTTGAGAAACGATCTTATTATCCAATACCATCTCCTGAACAAATGTTCACTTTTATCAATGATAACGGAATTGCCTATAATAAATCTTTGATTCATACGTACAAAGATGCAGGAACTTACAATGACCCAACTAAGAAAGCCTTGGTTTTTGGAATTTATACTGCAGATTTAGCCTATGTTGCATCTTATCAAGATGTAGAGGCAACCATGAAGTTATACAAAACAGTTCGTAAGTTGAGCCAGGATCTCAATATTGAAGAACTGATGACGGAAGAGATGATGCAAAATGTACAAGCGAATATGGAAAACCCTGATTCGATGGCAGTGATTGTAGGTGATTCGTATTACCAAGCTGTGGAGCATTTGGAAAGTAACGGTCAAGAAGGAGAATTGGCCCTGATGTCGCTTGGAGGTTGGATTGAAAGCTGTCTCTTATACACATCTCCG
>CAJXRL010000333.1 GCA_913059105.1 uncultured Flavobacteriales bacterium | reverse complement strand
TATAAGAGACAGGATTGTAACTCGTCCCGGAACTTTTTTCGGGACGAGTTTATTTTTTGCCATGAGAAAGAACTTATACTATTTAATTGGAGCCCTAGTGCTGTTTTCTGTTGCTTGTGATAAAGGCGAGCAGCTAAGTAATGAAGCACCGGATACTCAGTTTTCGCTAAAAGCGATAAATTTAAGCGGTGACAACCGCCTGAATAGTATTGTTAGTTTATCGTGGTCTGGAAACGATCCTGATGGATACGTTAAAGGATTTGAATTATCTCGAGATGGAATTCAATGGACCTTCACAACTCTTCAAGATTCTACTTTCAGATTTAGTTTAGATGCTGGTTCTGATACAGCAGATATACAACTTTTTGTTCGAGCTATAGACAATGAAAATTTAGCAGATCCTACTCCGGATCAATTGAATATCCCTATTCGAAATACTGCTCCTACCGCTGAGTTTGGAGAAGATTTAACTATCCCCGATACAGCTTATCTTGTAGCAACCACTGAGTGGAAAGCTGCTGATATAGACGGAGATGAAACAATTACACAAGTTTTATTGAGCATAAACGGTAAGGATTGGTATCCTTTAAACCGCAAAAAAAATATTATTTCCATAGTCCCAATAGACGCTACAGCCACTGACTCTGTTGATGCTTTCCTTTATTATGGAACCGAAAATAATGCACAAAGCCAACGTATAAGTGGCTTGATTATGAACGACACCAATCGATTGTTCATTAAATCTATTGATCAGGCAGGTTCAGAAAGTAAAATAGATACTTCTACTACCTTTTTTATGAAAGGAAAAATAAATGACTTTTTAGTCATTGGAGGTGTTCCGGCTGCTAATGCAGATTACAAAGATATTTTAGAAAATGGAGTCAACTTAAACTTCGATTTTATTGATTTAGCGATAAATAATGGAGAAAATCAACCTAAAATTTGGAACATCACCTTCAGGTTGCAACTTCGACAATTTTCAAAGTTGTTCTTGTATAGCGATGAATCGCTTTTTGATAATTCATACACCAACCAAAAGAGTTTTATTTTAGAATTTGCAGCTGCTTCACTATTAGACTTTGCAAATCAAGGAGGCAAGTATTTTATTTCTACTTCCTTTAATCACAATACAAACATTGATGCCTTTACAGGAGTATTACCGATTAGTTCTGTTTCAACAAAAAACTTTGGTTCGGCAAGGCTATGGGGCGCTGTTCGTGGTGACTCTGCTTTAGTAACAAAAGTAATTGAAGATAAAAGCCTTCCAGATTCACTTTGGGTTCGAGATTCAGTTAGTTTTCCGGACTTAACCACTCAATTTTTTGCGATTACGGGAGTAGGTGCTTTTAATATTGATTCCACTGATACAGAGATTATTTATGAAGCACAATTGTCTGACGGAGGAAATACAAATGAATGGCCGGACACTAAAATTGTTGCATCTGGAAGAAGATTAAACGGCAAGCTAAATCAAGTTTTCTTTAATGTGCAGTTATTTGAATTGAAAGGGAATCCAGCAAATTTAAATGCGCTTTTTGATCACATTTTAAACGTAGAATTTAACTGATGAGAAAGATAATCCACATTTTATTGGTTTTACTTATTGGGTTTTCTGCTTCAGCACAGGAGTCTGTCGGTACGCTTACAGGTGTTATTAGTGATGCTGAAACTGGAGAGACTTTAATTGGCGCAAACGTAGTTATTGTTGGTACGTACAAGGCTTCTAGTTCAGATTTTAATGGAAAGTATACGCTAGATAATATTAAGCAAGGGGATTATTCTATTAAGTTCAGTTATATAGGATATGCTGATAAAATATACAACGGTATCTCTATAAAGAAAGGCCAGACGTTGACAATAGATGTAGTATTAACAGTAAAGACCAATGCAATTGATGAGGTAGAAATTGTTGGCCAAAGGAGCTTAGTGAATTTAGAGGAGGCAAAGTCATCGGTTACCATTTCTCAAAAAGACCTTGCTAAAATGAATGTAAGAGATGTTCAAGAAGTGGCAGCTATGCAATCTGGTGTAAATAAGACGTCAGATGGACTACAAATTAGAGGAGCAAGAGTTTATGAAACACAGTACATAGTTGATGGAATATCAGCTCAAGATCCTTTAGCAGGAACTGGTTTTGGAGTAAATGTAGCTTCAAGTTCTGTCGGAAGTGTAGACATTGTTACTGGTGGGGTAGGTGCTGAATTTGGAGATGGTTCATCTGGGCTAATCAATACCACAATTCGCGAAGGCGGCAAAAAAATGCAATATGCTGGTAGCTGGCAACGAGATAATTTTGGATTGAATAAAAATCAAGGAACCGCTTGGAACACTGATATTGTTGAGGTTTCTGCGGGTGGGCCAGTTCCATTTACAAAGAAGAAATTGACCTTCTTTACCAACTTCACAACAAGGCTTACTGATACTTATTTTGGAGAAGAAGCAGATCAATTGAGAAGTTCATTATTTCCAGATAATAATGCATATTGGGCTCCTCGACAAGATAACAACTGTCTCTTATACACATCTCCGAGCCCACGAGACAGGCAGAAATCTCG
>CAJXRL010000332.1 GCA_913059105.1 uncultured Flavobacteriales bacterium | reverse complement strand
TTTAATATATTAGAAATTTCTATTCATATTTCCTAAAATACGTCTTGTGGCTGATTCTGAAATAGAAAATTAAATTTCTGGCCTGATTTTTTTCAGCTACATTTGAAGAGTGCCTGATTATTTAAAGACCATAGAAAATCTATCCAAGAGTGCAAGTTTGCATAAAGGGAATTTAAAGAGCTTTACAAGAGAAGTTTTGATAAATTCTTCAAAGGATTTGCAATGCGATCGCTGCAATGTTTGGTTATTTGAACAAGACCAAACCAAATTAGTATCGCTTCTATCATACACTTCTTCAGATAATTTATTTATTAATGAGAGTCCTTTAAATATTGAACAGCTACCAAATTATTTTAAGTTCCTTCGGAAAAATGAGTTGATTGTATCTGATAATGCCAGTATGGAGGCCATGAATACTGAATTGTTAGATGGTTATATCATTCCAAATAATATTACATCTATGATAGATGTCCCTTTGCGATCAGAGGCTAAAATGATAGGTGTCATCTGTTTTGAACATGTAAAAAAAAGTCACTCTTGGAGTAATGATGAAAAGAAATTTACCCAATCTATGTCGCAGTTGTTATCGCTCGCATTAGAAACAAATAAAAAAAGAAAATATAGAATAGAGCTTGAGAAAATTATATCCCAAAAAGAAATACTAATTGGGGAAATTAATCATAGGGTTAAAAACAATATGGCCGTTATTGTTAGTTTATTGAACTTACAAAAAAATAAAACTAAAGATTCTTTCCATTCAGATTTAATGGAAGAAATAAAGAGCAAAGTATATTCTATGTCTATGATTCAAGAGCAATTGCATGCTAGTGGTAATGTAGATCGAATACATGTTGAGATTTACCTCAGAAAACTTATTCAAAACTTAAACGATTCTTACGGGCAAGGTAAAAATGTAGTGTTTGACATTGAAATGGATCGGGTGATTATCGACGTGTCAACGGCTATTCCTTGTGGGTTAATTGCCAATGAAATACTTACAAATTCATTTAAATATGCATTTAATGACTTGAACAAAGACCCAAAGTTGGTTATTAGATTAAAAAAGGTGGGGAGTACAGCGGAATTGACTTTTAGTGACAATGGTTCAGGGTTCGATTTAGATTCTACAAAAATTGGCATGGGACTAGAATTAATCAAAAGTCTGTCAGAGCAAATAGATGCTTCAATTAGTTTTAAAGTCGAAGATGGAGTGACAATTAAACTTCTTGTTCCAATTGATTGATTTAGAGCGATTCGATTTAGTAAATAGCACTTTAGTTTTCAATTAAACAGACTTGCTCTTGGAGTAACTTCAGCTATTAAATTGCAAAGTATCTCACAATCATCACAACTCCACTAATGGTCATGATTAAAACGACTAATTTCCGAAAGCCTTGATCGCTCATCTTTGAAAGCAGTTTTTTCCCAAAGATGTTCCCAACGATGGCTCCCAATCCAATTAGCACTCCGTAGCCCCATAGTTCTCCATGTAACACGCCTAAATAAGTATAGCTCCCTAGTTGAGCAAAGCCGGCGAAAAAAGAGTTAGCTGTTTTGGTTGCAATTAACTTTTCTTTAACCAAGCCCATATTCAGATAAAAAGGGTTTAAAACCGCTCCTGTAGCACCAAAAATGGTGGAAATTAGTGTAACAGCAAAGCCCAATGGAATGAAATACCACATTTTCATTCTAAAAGAAGTTTTCTTTTTACCAAATCGAAATTGAAAAGCAGTAGACACTAAAAAAATACCCAATAGAAATTGAATCCAATCTGCTTTAATCTGCACAAATATGAGCGCTCCTACAACAGCTCCAAGTAGAGCAGAGGGAACGTAATAAGCTACAATTTTCCATTGAATGTCTTTCCAAAATAGGATTAGCCGTGCAGGTCTGCCAATCATATTACCTAAGTTAACAACTGGAGCAACAACAGCAGGGCTGAGGTAAAAACCTACAATGGGCAATAAAATTAACGCTCCGCCACCACCAGATAAAGTGCTGACAATGTATGCGATAATTCCACATAAAAAGAGGATGAAATAACTCATGGAGTTGGTTTCATGTTCTGCTTAAATCAAGTTTGGATGATACCAACGTTATAAGGCTTCTCAATAGGAGCGTTGTTTGCAGCCTCAATTCCCATCGATACCCATCGTCTAGTGTCCAAAGGGTCAATAACGTTGTCTACCCAAAGACGACTGGCAGCATAGTAGGGAGAGGTTTGTTTGTCGTATTTTTCTGTAATTTCTTTCAGTAATTTGTTTTTTGCTTCTTCTGTAATCTCTTCCCCTTTAGCTTTTAGCGTTGCCACTTGAATTTGCAATAAGGTCTTCGCCGCCGCCGCACCACTCATTACTGCAATATTTGCCGTAGGCCATGCTGCCATTAATCGAGGGTCGTAAGCCTTTCCACACATGGCGTAATTGCCTGCCCCATAACTATTTCCCATTACAATGGTAAATTTTGGAACAACTGAATTTGCCATGGCATTCACCATTTTAGCTCCATCTTTAATAATTCCGCCGTGCTCCGATTTTGAACCAACCATAAAACCAGTTCTGTCTCTTATACACATCTCCGAGC
>CAJXRL010000331.1 GCA_913059105.1 uncultured Flavobacteriales bacterium | reverse complement strand
GATCGTCGGCATCGTCAGATGTGTATAAGAGACAGACTAAATATAGCAGCTACTTTTTTAGCTGTAGTTTCAAGTTCAGGAGAAAAGATAAAATGATAGTTTTGGTTTCTTAATTGGTTCCATTGTTTCTTTGGTTTAAACCCACCGAATTCTTGCGTAAATGCATTTGATACAAAAAACAAAACGATTGAGAAGGTTAAAATTCGGAACATAATTGATAAATGAGGTTCTTTGTAGTAAATAACAAATATGGGAAAAGAATTTGGCGTCGGTGATAAAATTCCTGATTTTGCCTTGCTGAATGAAAGAGAAGAGACTGTTACAATCACATCGAATGATAAGAGAAAGCGAATTATATATTTTTACCCAAAAGATGATACAAGAGTGTGCACCGCTCAAGCTTGTAGTTTTAGAGATTGGCAAAGCAAATTAACTGATCTTAATTACGAAGTTATCGGAATTAGTAGCGATAGCCCTTCCTCGCATCTAAAGTTTATAGCAAAGTATAATCTTAATTTTACATTGTTGAGTGATCAAGGTGGGAAGGTGAGAAAGCAATTTGGGGCAGCAGCATTTATCGGACTTATTTCTTCTCGAAAAACCTTCCTAATTAACGAAGAAGGTATTGTTGAATATATATACAATGCTATGTTTGAAGGGGAAGGACACATTGATGCAATAGAAAAATTTATAAAAAGTAAAAACCAATAATTATGAAAGTATTTAAAGTTAGTTTATTCATTATAAGTGCAATGTTAATCTTGGGTTGTGGGGGTTCTGTCGAAGATAAGTCTTCTACAGAAAAATTTAATGATTTGGCAAATGAAGAAGGTTTTGCTGAAATGCATCCTGATCCGATTGAATTAAATATTGAAGCATTAGGTAGTATGGAAAAAATCCCCATGGAAGAAGGAGAAGAAGCAAATATTTATTCTGTTAAAAGAGAAGGAGCAGTAAATTATGTTTTGGTATTTCATGAATGGTGGGGCCTAAATAATCATATAATGACTGAGGCTGACAAATTGTACGAGCAGCTTTTTGATGCAGATGTAACAGTTATCGCTGTGGATTTATATGATGGGAATGTTGCACAAGATAAAGATAGAGCAGGAGAATTAATGAAAGCTGCAAATGAGAAACGATGCAAGAACATAATCTCTTCTGTTTTGAATGAGATACCCGATGATGCTAATATTGTAACAATTGGTTGGTGTTTTGGAGGAGGATGGTCGCTAAAAGCGGCATTAGCTGCAGAGGAAAGAACTAAGGGTTGTGTAATGTATTATGGAATGCCGGTTGAAGAAGTCGCCCAACTTGAAAAGTTAAATTCTGACGTACTATTCATTTTTGCAGAAAATGACAAATGGATCAATAAAGAGGTTGCGGATAAATTTAAAAGTAACATGGAAGCGGCAAAGGGATCATTGGAGGTATTGGCATTTGATGCCGATCATGCCTTTGCAAACCCAAGTAGCGAAAGGTATGTTGAAGAAGCTGCTCAAGAAGCAAATGCCGCAGCGATTGAATATTTGAGAAAGCGGTTGATTGACTAAATCAGCATTTCAATCCTAATATAGGAAAGAAATTGAGTTCTTTAGTATACTAAGCAATTCTTATCCATAAAGGAATGCAAAAATGGCCTTAATCGAACTCGAACAAAGAGTATGATGAAGGCCATTTGTAATATAAATAGGCTACTTTATACTGCAGCTATTTCGTCTGACTTGTACTCGCCAGCTAATAATTTGGTATAAACCTTTTTGAAGGTTTCAATCGTGTATTCTACATCATCAACAGAATGCATGGCCGTTGGAATTAATCGCAATATGATCATGCCTCTTGGAATTACTGGATATACTACAATTGAGCAGAATAATCCGTGATTTTCTCTTAAATCAAGCGTTAAGTTTGTTGCCTCACCTAATCCTCCTTCTAATATTACTGGAGTTACTTGAGTGTTAGTAGTTCCAATGTTGAATCCTGCAGCAACTAAACCTTTTTGCAAGGCATTTGCTACAACCCATAACTGGTCTCTAAGTTCAGGCATGGTTTTTATCATCTTCAATCGTTTTCTTGCACCAACTACCAGCGGCATTGGCAACGATTTTGCAAAAATTTGAGACCGCATGTTGTATCGTAAATAGCGAACCATGTCTTCATCACCCGCAATAAAAGCACCAATACTCGCGAAAGACTTAGCGAAAGTTCCAAAGTAAACATCAACGTCATCTTGAACACCCTGAGCTTCTCCAGTACCTGCACCGGTTTTTCCCATAGTACCAATTCCGTGAGCGTCGTCTACAAAAAGTCTGAAATTGTATTGCTTTTTCAATTCAACAATTTCTTTCAACTTTCCTTGATTTCCACTCATTCCGAAAACACCTTCAGTAATCACTAAAATTGCTCCGTTTTGCTCAGTAGCTAATTTGGTAGCTCTATCTAGTTGCTTTTTAAGGTTTTCTATATCATTGTGCTTGTACACATATCTTTTCCCTTGGTGCAACCTAACTCCATCAATTATACAAGCATGAGATTCAGCATCGTATACCTGTCTCTTATACACATCTCCGAGCCCACGAGACAGGCAGAAATATCGTAT
>CAJXRL010000330.1 GCA_913059105.1 uncultured Flavobacteriales bacterium | reverse complement strand
AGATTTCTGCCTGTCTCGTGGGCTCGGAGATGTGTATAAGAGACAGCTGTTAATTCCGTCGTTGTTATACATAATTGATACATGATGTGTATCCATTATTCAGGACGGGTCAAATTGGCATACAACGGTTAGTATATAAGTAGTAGCAGATAAACAACTACGACTTATCAGAAAGCAAGACACTAATTAAATACAAAAAAGCGATTCAAGTGTTCACCTAAACCGCTATTACTTATATACCTTGTTGTAAGCTTTTACTTTTCCATTGCTTTACGCACTTTGAACATGATTGCAAGATTGTTAAGGAATGGGATGAAGTTAAATGGCCCCATAGCTTCCTCAGTTCGTGGTATTGGATGAATTGAGATATTGGAGTTAATTGCAGAGATATATTCCACCATTTCGTCTCTTTCATCGTCAGGAAGACCGCCACCAATAGTTATAAAATCTATTGAGTCAGTTTCTATAATTTCTTTAATCCTGTCTTTTGAGTTACTCGCAATGACGTTTCTGCCATACCTTTCCCATTCTTCTACTAATACGTCTAAAGTTGATTGCAATCTTCCAATTGCTAAAATTCTTGGTTCCATGTGATTTTCTGTTTTAAGTTGTTTGTCGGTGGAGCACGCGACTAAGATAGCTCCAAGGATGATAATTATAAATTGTTTTTTCATCAGTTATTGCTTTTCGAATTCCATTTCCACAGGTTGTTCCAATAATTTTGAGATGGGACATTTTGATCCAATGGTTAATAAACGCTCTATCTGATTGTCTTTTAAGGGATTTTCAAACTGTACAGCTTTCACTATTTTTTTGATGGTTTTTCCTGAAGATATGACTTCTTTCATTTTCACATCTACATTGATTTCTCCAACATTCCATTTCTTGTTATCAGCATACATTTTTATGGTTATGGCGGTACAAGATGCTAAAGCAGAAAGCAAATATTGAGCAGGGTTTGGATATTGATTAGATCCACCAATTGATTCAGGTTCGTCTACCATAACCGTATGATTGGTGGTTTTTATTTCCATCAGGTAGTTTTCAGAACCAAGTGTACCATTTGCGTGTAGAGTATCTTTCATTACTTATTTTTGTTTTTGTTCAAGGTATAGCTCAGTGCTCCAGAAGGACATTTATCAATCTGAGCTTTTAGTTCTTCAGTAGAAGCGTTTTCTATTTTCACCCATGGTCGTTCCTTTGGATTGTATACGTTAGGTAATGACCTAACGCATACTCCGGCATGAATACATTTTAATTGATTCCAATGGATGGTGATGTTCTCATTTTTATATTGCATTTTCATTTGATTTGGGTATTGATGATGATTTACTTTTTATACATTGATAATGTTAGCATATCCTACAAACTTGCATGAGAGCCATCACAGTAAGGAGGATTTTTACTCTGTTTGCACATGCAAATAGCTGCTGTTTTGCTTTCTTCTAGTGTAAAAACTTTAGGAGAAAATTCAGAGTCATCATGGACTGCATTGCACCACGGTTGATTAGAAGATTGACAGCATGTGCATCACGCGTAAATTTTACCTTCCTCTAATTGTTCGATTACTCATGGAGTCTAGATTTTGTGAAACATGGATATAAACCAAAGAAAATCATAGCTGGAAAAAAGTGCATTGGAATTGCTAACCCAGGAAACATTTCTGGCAATTCAATATCCAATGGCAAACTCATACTCAATGGACCTAGAATACTCAAAAAACTGAGAACAGTTATCAAAACATTTAGCCAACCTTTTAGATTGGGTTTTTTGAAGCGTTCCAACAATCCATAACCAATAGCCATTAGCATGCATCCAAAAATGGACGCACCTGCCACTGATCCAGGATTAATAACTTTACTGAAGTCTAAAAACAGAGCATCTTCATAAACCCTTTGGTATGCGATTGCAGCAGCGGCAGTTAAGATACCTGCGATAATACCATGAATAAGAGATTTCTTCATAAGATTACTTTTTGGTTACGGGCAAAGAAACCTCCAACTTGATATCATCTGAAACCTTTTTCATGGATTCTCCAATATTGAAGTCAATTCGATTAACGGAAAATATCGAGCTGAATACATTGTTGGAAAAGGTGAATGGAAGTGTCATTTCTTTATCTACGCCATGCATTTTCATCGATCCAGTTACGGAGTAACCTGTTTCAGTTTTAGAGAATTTACTAGACTGAAATTCAATATTTGGGTAGTTCTCAGCATCAAACCATTTCTTGCTTACCGCATGATTGTTTTTCATTCCGTTACCAGTATTTATTGAACTCACTTCAATCTTTAAATGGATGTTGGCTGAAGCCAGATCGTTCTCATCAAATTGAATATCCCCTGTTATCGTTTTAAATATTCCTTCAGGATCACCTGTAGAACTTGAGAATTTAATCTCGTAGTTTTCTGAAATAGTCCAATTTATAGAACTGTTAATTGCAAAAGCAGACAGTAAAAGAATTGAACCTGATAATATGATATTTTTTATTGATTTCATCTTTATTTTTTTATTTTCGGTCATTGTAAGAACGGCTTCAGTTAATTCCAAAGGTTCTTCAGGGTCTGTGCCTGTCTCTTATACACATCTCCGAGCCCACGAGACAGGCAGAAATCTCGT
>CAJXRL010000329.1 GCA_913059105.1 uncultured Flavobacteriales bacterium | reverse complement strand
TACACAGAGTAGATCGTCGGCAGCGTCAGATGTGTATAAGAGACAGGGCTATAACGTATTTCTTTGGTCCATAACCTTTGATAAATCGGAGCTTGATAACCTTACTAATGGAGAGCTAATGGTTGTAGGACATGGAGGCGTTGGTTTTTCTTCTTGGTTACCTTTTAAATATTTTCCCTCAAATAGTTACGGTGGTTTATTTAAAGCTTTAAACGAATACAAAGTTGACGGTATAGAAATAGATATTCACCTAACCGCTGATGGAAAATTCGTTTTGTTTCATGACGGAAAATTGGATGGTAAAACTGATTCGGTGGGTTGCACGGGTAGTAAAACGTTACTGGAACTAACAACTACTAACTACGAATTAGGGGTGCCATTTGACTGGTTCCAATCTGAACGAATAATAGGATTTGAAGAATTGATTGATAGCTTGCGTACCCGAGAAGAATTCCCATTTCTTCACTTAGACATAAGAAATTGGAATGAATGTAACACTCCTCTAGAAAATTCGGTTTTAGAGAAAAATACGGCTTCTAAACTCATTCAGTTTTTAATTTACAAGGAAGTTCCAATTGAAAAAATTCTAATTATATCGCTCTCACAAGTATTTTTAGATGAGCTGAAGGCTCAGAATAATCCATATCCTGTTTCATTTGAAATTGTTGGTAGAGAACTCGAATTTCTTCAATGGGCGATTGATTATGGTGTTGAATCTGTTACAGTAAAGCCAAAATTACTGACTAAGGAACTTTCTAAAAAAGCACATCAAGCGGGAATTAAAGTAATCACTTTTGGCGCTAAAAGTAAAAGTGGAAATAAGAAGCTATTGGAGCTTAATCCAGATGTAATTCAATCAGATAATATTCCGGCATTGAAAGATTTGATGGGGTATGAATAGAATTATGAATTTCGAATTAATAATTACGAATGTTTAATTGAAAGATTCGTAATTCTTTAAACGTTAGCTTCTTAATTATTAGCTACAGTTCACTTCGACTAAAGCCTGTGCTGAGCTTGTCGAAGTGCTCAGTATAAACTTTTCCGCTCAATGTAACAATTAACAATTAATCATTCTTCCTTCCTCATTCATCATTCTTCACTCTACATTCCTCATTCTTCATTCAACCATTCAGAATCTTATTGAATTGTCGCCTTCTGCTCCATAATTTTGGGGTTTGCCAAGTAATCGTCGTAGCTCGTAACTTTGTCAAGCATGCCCTTTGGTCCTAATTCAATTATCCGAGTAGCTGTAGTGTGTGTAAACGTATGATCATGAGAAGTAAATAAAATTGTTCCTTTAAAGTCTATTAACGAGTCGTTTAATGCAGTAATGGATTCCAAGTCTAAGTGATTGGTTGGTTCATCAAACATCATCAAGTTCGCTTCACCTTGCATCATTTTAGATAGCATGCAACGCATTTTCTCGCCTCCCGATAGAACAGAACACTTTTTCATTACTTCTTCGCCTGAGAAGAGCATTTTACCTAAAAAGCCTCGAATGTATACTTCATCCTTTTCGCCAACAGTATAGTTCCTCAACCAATCTACTAAATTTTCAGAGCTTTTGAAAAAAGGGGTGTTGTCTGAAGGTAGGTAAGAGGTTGTTATGGTTTGACCGAATTCAAATTCTCCGCTACTAGGCTTTAAGCTGTTGTTTAATATTTCAAATAATGTTGATATAGCTCTCGATTCACCTAAGAAGGAAATTTTGTCTCCCTTGTTAATTACAAAGTTGACATCTTTAAACAGGTAGTTTCCTTCTTTATCTTGATAGCTTAAGTTTTCTACTTTTAAAAGCTGGTTTCCCGCTTCTCGTCCTTGCGTCCAAATAATTCCGGGATACCTTCTCGACGACGCCTGAATATCATCAAGGTTAATCTTTCCTAATAATTTCTTTCTACTTGTTGCTTGTTTCGATTTTGAGGCATTTGCGCTAAATCGCTGAACAAATTCTTGTAGTTCTTTTTTCTTTGTTTCTGCTTTTTTATTGGCTGTTTGTCTCTGCTTTAAAACCAATTGAGATGACTCGTACCAGAAAGAGTAGTTTCCAGAGTAGGTAGTCAATTTACTAAAGTCAATATCAACAATATTGGTACAAACAGTATCTAAAAAGTGTCTATCGTGAGATACAACAATCACTGTGTTTCTAAAATCCAATAAAAAATCCTCCAACCAACTGATTGTTTTAACATCTAAATCGTTTGTCGGCTCATCTAAAATTAAGATGTCAGGATTTCCGAATAAAGCTTGTGCCAAAAGAACTCTTACTTTTTGATTCCCACTAATTTCTGTCATAGAGGTGTAGTGAAGTGCTTCTTCTATTCCCAATCCACTTAAGAGTGCAGCAGCGTCAGATTCAGCATTCCATCCGTCCATTTCAGCAAATTCGCCTTCCAATTCAGATGCTTTTAAACCATCCGCTTCGCTAAAGTCTTCTTTTGCATAAATAGCGTCTTTCGCTTTCATAAGATCCCACAATCCCTTGTGGCCCATAATAACCGTATCTAAAATATTGAACGTGTCAAAAGCGTAGTGATCTTGACTTAAAACTGCCATTCTTTTTCCAGGCTCAATCCTGTCTCTTATACACATCTGACGCTGCCGACGATCTACTCTG
>CAJXRL010000328.1 GCA_913059105.1 uncultured Flavobacteriales bacterium | reverse complement strand
TGATTTGTAATTTCTAATTAATTTTTACAATTCGTAATTCTTCTTCTTACAATTCGTAATTCCCAGATTCGCAATTCGTAATTCTTAAAGCCTATTCTTCTCATCTTCTGCTCCAGAGTTTCTTCTGCGTTTGTCTTTTATATCTTTTTGTCCAAAAGTATAACTCAAGAACAGACTTACATTTCTGCTATCACTGCCTCCGGTGCCAGTTAAAAACAAGTCTCCAAAACGATTTTCTGCTCTCCATGGGCTGGTAAATAGCACATCATTAAAAGATACTTTACCCGTCCATTTGTCCCATCTTTTTTGAAGTGCCAAACTCAATGAACCCATGCTTTTGGTTCTAAATGTTCCGCGCCAAATAGAAGGTCCACTATACCATCCGCTAACTTCTAATCTAAAGTTTTTAGGTAGCGTAAAAGTGCTTTGCGCAAAACCTCCATACACTGTTCTGTTAATCGCAATAAAGTCAGGATGTGTTGGAGTGAACTTGGTATAATACAAGTAGGTACTTGCATACACACTCCACCACTCATTAATTTTTAATGGATAACTCACACTAAAATTATATACCTCTTGATTCGCAACATTTCGAGTATTGATGAAACTTTTACGATCTCCTTCTGCTTCTGTAACTTCAGCAAAAAAGTCTGTAATGTAGGAATAAGTGAAGCTTGTATTTAATTTGTATTTGTACGAATTTGAAAGCTTAATGTTATGCGTAAACTGCGGTTGTAAAAAGGGGTTACCTCTTCTAAAACTTAACTCATTAATTTGAGACTCAAAAGGATTTAAGTTTCGGTAACTAGGTCGTTGAATTCTTCTGCTATACGTTAAAGCAAAGGTATTTTCCCGATTCACTTTATAGGTTACTCCTGCCGATGGGAAAAAGTTAAGATACTCTCTACTTACACTTGTATCTTGATTCACTAAGGTGGTCAAATCCCCATCTGAGTAGGTTTGTTCTGCTCGCAGACCGGCTTGAAAATTCCATTTTTTAAGCTTGTATTTGTAGTTAACATAACCTGCTAAAATTGATTCAACATAGTCGAATTGATTGCTTCTAGTGGTATCCAAATTATTAGAACCGTTCAATACTTGATAGATGTCAAAGGTATTATCCGTTTGAACACTGGAAACTTTCGCCCCAACCGCAAAAACACCTTTCCAAAGCTTTTGCTCATAATCTATCTTCCCACTCAAAACAGTTATCTCAATTGGTGTTTCTTGGAAATTTTCATTTCTACTTAACTCAATATCATTGGAATTTAAATAAATATTAGGTTGTAAGCTGGTCTGATCTTGCTGGTATCGAACTACATCAAAGTCGGTACTAAAAGTTCTTCCTATTGTATCTTTGTAAGTATAATTCAATGTTGCATTAAGATTTATTACTTCATTGTCATTTACATTTGGCGCTCTCAAAATACTATCAACCCCTTCGTTCATCTGACTAATTGGAGTTACAGAAGTAGATTTATTCAAGTTATCGCTTAGGTTTCCGCTGAACGATAAGCTAAGCGTATTTCTATCGTTCAAATAATAATCGCCGCCAATATTCACACGATCGTTTCGCATTTCTCGAACCGATTCTGTCTCGCCATCAAATATATTATTCCCTTGCACTCTATACATATCGAAGAAGCCTGTGGATTTTCCTTGAAAATGAGAATAAGTGCCAAAAAGAGCAAATTTCTTGCTTCTATGATTGAGATTCAACGTGGTATTGTTTCTCCCAAAATCACCGTAGGTAAAAGTGTTTGTAATGCTGCCTTTTGTACCTAGCCCTTTTTCTCTTTTTAAAATAATGTTTAAAATTCCTCCGCTACCTGCTGCATCAAATTTGGAAGAAGGTTGAGTGATAATCTCAATAGTCTCAATTTCCTCAGCTCGAATACTTTTTAGATAATTAGTTAAGTCCTGACCTTGCAAAAAACTTTGTTTCCCATTAATGTAAACAGTAACTCCTGACTTGCCTTCTAGAATTACATTGTCATCATTGTCTACTTGTAAACCTGGCGCTTTTCGTAAAAGTTCCACTCCGTTGTCTCCGGTAGTGCTTAAGTTTTGAGAAACATTAAAAATTGTTTTATCCGGTTCTACTTGAATCATTGGCTTGTTGGCTGAGATAGTTACTTCACCAATCTCCTTGGAATTCTTTCTTAGAGAAATTCGTCCCAAAATTCCTTTGTCCTTGGCAATATCAATTAGTTTTGTCTTTGATTCATACCCGATAAAGCTTATGACTAGGCGGTAATTATTCTCCTTCAAGTTAATAAATCGGAAGGTCCCATCTGTTCTAGTGGTTTCCACTTTTTGAACTGAACTATCAGATTTAAATAATTGCAACGTGGCAAAAGGCAGTCCTTCATTATTTTCATCTATTACCACTCCTTGAACAGACTGGGCAATGGAGTACATTGAAAAACAAAAGAGTAGTAATAAAAATAAATTTTTCATTGCTTATATTTTGTACAAACATGAACTTATTTTTTAATTATTATTTTGAAAAACATTTAAATGGATAAATCTAACGATGAGCGGATAAAGAGTTACTCCACCGTAAATAACGATTGATATAGAGTCTGTCTCTTATACACATCTGACGCTGCCGACGATCTACT
>CAJXRL010000327.1 GCA_913059105.1 uncultured Flavobacteriales bacterium | reverse complement strand
CGAGATTTCTGCCTGTCTCGTGGGCTCGGAGATGTGTATAAGAGACAGACCTGAAAGAAATTGTAATCAGATACCAAGAACCTAAGCCTGCTTACACTACAATATCTACACTAATAAACAGGCTCTTAGTAAAAAAACATGTTGGATTTAATTTACATGGCAGAGACAAGGAGTACTTCCCTATATTAAAAAAGCCATCCTACTTCAAGCAAGAATTCAATCAAATTATGAATAATTTTTTTGATAAATCTCCAAGTCAGTTTGCTTCTTTCTTTACAGAAGAGTCCAATATGAGTTTGGAACAACTCGAAGAATTACAAAGCATGATCAACAAAAAAATTGAACAAAAATCTAACAAATAATGATACTATACTTTTTAAAAGCAGCTTTAATTTGTTCCGGGTTATACTTAATATACAAGTTAATACTCAGCAATATTGCATCATTTAAATTCAACAGATTCTATTTATTGGCAACGTTATTAGTTTCCATTTTGTTACCATCTATCTCGTTTGACTACCCTGCTTCCCTAGTAGAAAATTCTATCTTCATGGATGGTTCTAAAATCATTTCTGATGTATCTGCAATTGGTTCAAAATTTGAGAAAAGTCCAATTCTTCAACAGAATGAAAACAATGCATCCTCCATTTTTTTATTGGGTTACCTATGCATTTGTATATTATTATCATTTAGGTTAATACACAATAGCCGCAGGCTATTGTCACAGGATGTTCAAAAAGGGGATAAACTAAATGGAATGCAACTCATTTTTCAAAAAAAGAATGAGACCATTTTCAGTTTCTTTAATCGATTATATGTTCCGGCCAAATATAAAACGGATTCAATCGATGAAGCAGTTTTATTACACGAAAGCATTCATTCCAAACAACTTCACAGCTTAGACAATGTACTTAGTGAAATTTACTTGATTGTTTTTTGGTTTAATCCTTTTGCTTGGTTGCTTAAAAAATCAATCAAAAGCAACCATGAATATTTAGCAGATGCAGAAGTAGTTCAGAATACTGAACAAACTACCTACATGCAAACTATATTAAATCACTTAAAAGAGTCCAATCACCCTATTTTATCAAGCAGTTTCTCTTATTTATCCATTAAAAAACGTTTCAATATGTTACAAAAGAAAAAATCAAGATTACAACAAACTAGTACAATTACGTTTAGCATAATTTTAAGCCTAAGCTTAATATGTTTATTTGCATTCAAACCTGCAGAGCTGAATCAAAAAATAGAACATCAAATTACAGCCCAAACGGGATTTCATTTGCACAAAAAACCTTCAGGTTTACCTATAAATTTTAACGCTATTACAAAAGTACCTTCTAGTTTTGGTATGAGAATACACCCAATTACAAAGGAACGCACTTTGCATAGAGGTGACGACTTAACAGCCAAAGAAGGTACTTCAATATTGGCGACTGATAAAGGAAAGGTGATTAAAGCACAATTCAGTAAAAATTATGGAAATCACATAATAATACAGCATAATATGAAGTTCAAAACACTTTACGCTCACTTAAAAAGTATGAATGTGAAAGTTGGAGAAACGGTAGAACTTGGTCAAACAATTGGAATCATCGGCAATACCGGCAGATCAATGGGCACACATTTACATTACGAACTACACGAGTTCGATAAACCCATTGACCCAAAAACCAAAACAGCACATTAATTATTAATTGAAATTTCTTACAAATAAAAAAGGGCTGCAAAATTGCAGCCCTTTTTATTTAGTCAGTTATAGTAATTAAGAAAACTTATCAATTACCTTTTTAGTAACTCCTGTATTAGAGAACCCTCCATCGTGGAAAAGGTTTTGCATGGTCACATATTTAGTCAAATCTGAGAACATACTAACGCAATAGTTCGCACAATCTACCGCCGATGCATTCCCTAATGGAGACATATCCTCTGCGTAATTAATAAAAGCATCAAAACCTTTCACTCCACTACCAGCTGTAGTAACCGTTGGCGATTGTGAAATGGTATTAATTCTTACCTTCTTCGCTTCTCCATAGTGGTATCCAAAGCTTCTAGTAATAGATTCTAACAGCGATTTAGCATCTGCCATATCATTGTAGTCTGGAAATACTCTTTGCGCTGCAATGTAGGTTAATGCAACAACAGAACCCCATTCGTTAATAGCGTCCATTTTTTTAGCTACTTGTAATACTTTATGCAAGCTCATAGCAGAAACATCCATGGTTTTGTGGTACCAATCGTAGTTTGTACCATCGTATGGCTTTCCTTTTCTAACATTTGGAGACATTCCAATTGAATGTAAGACAAAATCAATTTTACCACCCAATACTTCCATCGATTTGGTAATTAAATTTTCCAAATCTTCTACTGATGTAGCATCCGCTGGGATTACCTCTGCATTGCAAGCATCGGCTAATTTTTGAATTTCACCCATTCTCATCGCTATTGGAGCATTGGTTAAGGTAAATGTTGCACCTTGTGCTTTAGCTTGCTCAGCAACTTTCCAAGCAATTGATTGCTCGTTCAATGCGCCAAAAATAATTCCTCTTTTTCCTTGTAATAAGTTATTTGACATGTTATCCTGTTTTGTAAGCTGTCTCTTATACACATCTCCGAGCCCACGAGACAGGCAGAAATCTC
>CAJXRL010000326.1 GCA_913059105.1 uncultured Flavobacteriales bacterium | reverse complement strand
TACGAGATTTCTGCCTGTCTCGTGGGCTCGGAGATGTGTATAAGAGACAGCTCGTTGAGTATAAGTTGTCATGAAGAGGCTTTCCCCTGTCAGCACTCTTTTACCGGCGGAAAAAATTTTCCCAAAGACGCTTTCATCTTGCTTCGATCCGTCACCTAAAATGGTATTCATCTCAATGTTATGATCCATCATCATCATACTGCCTGCTTCTGCAATTACAGTTTCATTTGGGTCTAGTTCTACTTCAACACATTGGAGGTCGTTTCCGAAAATTTCATAATCAATTTCATGTGAATTCATATTCAAAGTATTAGTGCATTGTAAAAAAACGAAAAAATGTTATATCTTGGTCTTAAAATATACTAACAACTAAACCAATAACTATGAAATTTTTAAAATGGCTATTAATAATAATTGTCGGAATTGTTGCAATTGTAATGATTTATGGAGCAACTCAACCTTCCCAAATGACTGTAGAAGAGTCAATCGAAATTAACGCTTCTGCTAGTCAGGTGTTTGAAGAAATTAGAGATTTTGAAGCATGGGACGAATGGTCGGCTTGGGCAAAAATGGACCCGGACATGGCACAGACATACGAAGGTGAAGCAGGTACCGTTGGGTATAAAAACTCATGGGAAAGTGAAAAGTGGATGGTTGGAACCGGGAGTCAAGAAATAGTGGAGATTCGAGAAAGTGAATACATGAAGACTAAAATGTTATTCAACGGAGAGGCTGCTGAAAATTTTGCATCTTTCACATTAACCGAAAACGATGGGAAAACTACTGTAGTTTGGGATATGTTAGGTGGAGAAACGCCATTTTATGCGAGAATAATGAATACTATGTTTAAACCAATGATTATTGAGAGTTATAAATCTAGTTTATTAGATTTAAAAGGCATAGTAGAAAGTAAGCCTGTTGTAATTCCAAACCCGCTAAATTTAGAAGTAGTAGAGGTAGAAGCGATGTCCATTTTATCCATAAAAGACTCAAGTACAGTAGAAGAAATTGGAGCAAAAATGACTGAAATTTATACGGAACTCGGAATTTTTATGGCTATGAATGAGGTTGAAGCAAATGGGAATGCACTATCTATCTATCTATTACACGTATTCACCAGAAAAAGTTGTCTTTGAACCTGCATTCCCAGTGAGCGGAGAAGTAACAACAGAAGGAAGAATTCAAGCTCGGGAGATTCCATCGGGAAAGGCGATTAAAGCTGTTTATGTTGGGGCTTATGAAGGGTTGGAAAATGTTCATATGGGTATAGAGGAATACAGTAAATTGTCAAACATTGAATTGGCAGATTACTGCTGGGAAGTCTATGTGAATCAGCCGGGTGAAGTTGAGAATGGAGAATTGGAAACACACATCTATTATCGATTAAAGTAGGAGTTGAAGAAGAAGTTAAAAAGGGTGCAATTTATTGCACCCTTTTTTGGTTTAACTTTGTTTAGATAAGGAAATCAAAAGATACATTTCTTAATGCATTTTAAATATTTACCTCAAATTAAGATGAACCATGACTAACTATGTATTTTTATTTCTGTCGTTCATAGCATTCATTTCTTGTGAGCCAAAAATTGAAAATTTTAATTCAGCGAGTGTTACTAATAACGCAAATTTTGATATTAGCCATTGGCAAGATGGAAAAGCTGAGGTTTCGGTATATCAGTTGAATCAAAATAGATACAATGCAATGCATCCAGGAAAGTTGGTGAATGTTTTTGTACTCGAAGATTTCTTGACGGATAAGCAGGTTAAAAGTGAGAGTAATCAAAATGAGAAATCTGCCCCAATTTTGAAGAATATTCGAAGTGCTAAATTTACTACGGGGATCTATGATTATTCACTTCATACGTCTGTTTTTACGCCATTGAATCAAAAAGAGTACTCCACACTTAAGGTAACCAATACCATGCAGGAATGGTGTGGAACCACTTTTCTTCAATTGAATGAAAAGAAAGGCAATTACGTTCTGGAACAACGCTCTTATTTTGAAAAGGAAGGGGACAAGACGGTGAAATTAGAAAAGGCCGTTGTTGAAGATGCGCTCATGAATCAAATTCGATTGGATTATGAAAAGCTACCAGCTGGGGAGTTTGAGCTTATTTCAAAATTAAGTTATTTGGCTCTAAAGCATAAACCACTGAAGGTGTATAAGGCTTTTGGGGCTATTTCTAAATACAAGGCATCTGATTTTGAAGGGGAAGAATTACTTGAGTACCGATATTCTATAAAAGAACAAAACCGAGAAGTAACTTTGATTTTTGAAGGTGTAAGTCCTTTTAAAATAGTTGGTTTTACCGAAAGTTATCCCTCCGCTTTTGATAAGAAAATTAGAAAAACCACAGCAAAGTTGATCTCTAATGAGAGGTTAGCATATTGGGGAATGAACTCTCCTAAAGATGCAGAGATCAGAAATAAAATTGGACTCTAAAATTTATTTTATTTTTTGAAATAGTAGAACTTACTTCCAATCCATTTTTCTATATTTGCAGCCCGAAATATTTTTGGAATTGTGCAATTTATTGCAAAATATGGTGGTTGTAGCTCAGTTGGTTAGAGCACTGGTTTGTGGTGCCGGGGGTCGTGGGTTCGAATCCCATCATCCACCCATTAAAATCTGTCTCTTATACACATCTCCGAGCCCACGAGACAGGCAGAAATC
>CAJXRL010000325.1 GCA_913059105.1 uncultured Flavobacteriales bacterium | reverse complement strand
TTTCAATTCTACTTCTAAGTTCTGGAAGATAATCAGCGAGTGTTTTATCAAAAGATAAACGCTTTTCTTCGACCAATTTAGTAGCTGCTACGGCGGTATATAACTTGCTAATACTGGCAATTTTGAACAATGATTTTGGGTCGGCTGGTATTTTATTCTCTCTATCTTTCCAACCACCTGTGTAATATTCTGGTGGTTTTCCTGCTTGGTCCACATAAACAATTATGCCATCAAAACCGTGACCAATTGCTTCATCTACTTGTTCTTGAACAGTGTCAGGTAGCGGCAAAATCCAAGCCTTTACCAAAATCCATGGCACGAAAAACATGGAAATTGCCGTTCCAACGAACAAAATGATTCTGATTATTAAGGTCTTTTTTTTCTTAGTCATAAAATACTTGAACGACAGTTTTTTCAATTAGCCTCAGCATATGTGTAACAATATTACCGTTATTTCACCTATGTCATTATGTTTGTTATTTATTCAAATATAAGCTTATCTATTCAATTTGAGAGAAATAGGTTTGATAAGCGTTTATTAAACGGTTAATAAACGCTTATTATGAACTATCTTTTGTATGACAACCATAGTGGGAAAAGACAATCTGTTCTACTTTCAGTCACTTCCCTTGATATGCTTTAATTTATGCTCGAACATCATTCCCATCTGAGTGCTTCTCTTCTTAATTTCTTCCGCATTTTTCCCTACAAAGTGCTCGTCAATGGTGGCATGAAAAAGAGCCAACCAATGTTGAAAATGTTTGCCTTCAATAGGCAAGGGAATGTGCTTTTGAAAAGGGCTTCCGGTGTATTGTCGAACATTAAAAACAATGGTTTCCCAAAAGCCGTACATTTTTTCTAAGTGAGTGTCCCAATTGTCTTTAATTACATTATTAAAAATGGGTCCAAGTAGCTCATCTTCTCTTATTTTGCCATAAAACTCATTCACCATTAATTGAATATCTTCACTGCTTGTTATCTCTTTTACCATTCCTTAAAAGTAAGCCCGTTCTCTGTTTTACTCGTTATTTTTCCCAATTTGCAAACTCTTTTTTCGTTCATTTGTCTTCTACTTAAATTAATTACAATGAATTTATTTAAATTACTCATTAGCAGCGTATTTTTTATAACGACGATTGCACTAAATGCGCAAAGCATGAACTTTTTCGATCTTAAAGTAGAATCCATTTCCGGAGAAAAAATAGAACTAAGCCAGTTCAAAGGCAAAAAGATTTTGGTGGTGAACACTGCTTCAGAATGTGGTCTAACACAACAATACCAAGTTTTGGAGGAATTGTACAAAACGTACAAAGCACAAGGTTTTGTAATTATCGGATTTCCTGCCAACAACTTTGGAGCACAAGAGCCTGGGACAAACGAAGAAATAGCGACTTTTTGCAAAGCCAACTTTGGTGTGTCATTTCCCATGATGGCCAAAATTTCTGTTGCAGGAGACGATATGCACGAGTTGTATCAGTGGTTAACACAAAAGAAAAAAAATGGAGTTGAGGACAGTGAAGTGGTATGGAATTTTCAAAAATATTTAATTGATGAAAATGGAAAGTACGTGGCGATGATAGCACCTCAGGAATCTCCTGCTTGTGAAACGATAATAAAATTCATAGAACAATGAAATTAGATATTCTTGCAATAGGCGTTCATCCAGATGATATTGAATTGAGCTGTGCCGGTACTATTTTAAAAGAGATTTCTGCTGGTAAAAAAGTGGGTGTCCTGGATTTAACACATGGTGAACTCGGAACTCGAGGTTCGGGTCCGCTGCGCTTATTAGAAGCTCAGAAGTCGGCCGAAATATTAGGTTTAGCTTGTCGAGAAAATGTTGGGATGGCAGACGGATTTTTCAAAAACGACCAAGAAAATATTCTTCTCATAGCTGAAATTCTAAGAAAATATCAACCGGATATTATTCTTTCAAATGCTCCTACAGACCGTCATCCAGATCATGGAAGGGCGTCAAAATTAATTTCTGATGCTTGTTTTTACAGCGGTCTTCGAAAAGTTGAAACACAACTAAACGGAAAAATTCAAGAAGCTTGGCGTCCAAAAGCTATTTACAATTACATTCAAGATCGCTTTATAGAGCCTGACTTTGTGGTTGATATTACACCGTATGTGGATACTAAAATGGAATCGATCAAAGCTTTTTCGTCACAGTTTTACAATCCAGGTTCAAACGAACCGGATTCTCCATTGACCATGAAAAATTTCTTTGAATTTGTTAAAGCTCGAATGGCAGATATGGGAAGGTACGTTCAAGTTGATTATGCGGAAGGTTATTTGGTCGAGCGACCTGCGGAAGTGAAGTCCCTTAGCGATTTACACTAAGGCATTTTAACCTTTCGAATCACTCTTTTTAAGTACATAAAGTCATGTTTTTTCAGTATGAAATCGTTGACTTGCAGACTTGTCGTTCGAATGATTTTATAAAACAAGAACAAGAAAATACTGAGGTAAGATAAACTAGCACAAATCGCAGCGCCCATTAGCCCCATGGTTGGAATTAAACTAAAACCGGCAATAATAGTAACCACCAAGCCGATGCTAGAACTGATGGCATTCACTTTTTGCTGACCTGTTCCCGCAAAATACCTGCTCAGTATAACCTGTCTCTTATACACATCTGACGCTGCCGACGATCTACTCTGTGTAGA
>CAJXRL010000324.1 GCA_913059105.1 uncultured Flavobacteriales bacterium | reverse complement strand
TTCTGCCTGTCTCGTGGGCTCGGAGATGTGTATAAGAGACAGGAGTAATTAAATTGTTTTCGTCGAAGAAAGAAATCCAAATCAAAAATATACATGCGGTAAGCGCATATTTATTTTTTAAGACTGAAGGTATCTTGAATTGATTTAGATTCATATTGTAAAGTTGATCATTCGAGCAGTATAAAAACAAAATCGCCTGTCGATTACATCAACAGGCGATTGTTAGTTCAACTACAAGGGCTAATTATCCCATGTATGGATATCTGTAATCCGTTGCAGGTACAAATGTTTCCTTAATTGTTCTTGCAGAAACCCAACGCAATAAATTTTGCATTGCTCCTGCTTTATCATTTGTTCCAGACTTTCTTGCTCCACCAAATGGTTGTTGTCCAACAACTGCTCCTGTTGGCTTGTCATTGATGTAAAAGTTTCCTGCTGCATTTTCTAATGCTTTGCACATGTGAGTTAATACATGTCTATCTTTTGCAAATATGGCACCTGTTAGCGCATAAGAGTTATCGTCTACTAATTTCAAAGTAGCTTCAAAATCTGCATCATCGTATACATAAATTGTTATTACAGGTCCAAAAATTTCGTCACACATAGTAGTGTATTTTGGATCGCTTGCTAAGATCACAGTTGGCTCAATAAAATAACCTTCCGACTTATCATACCCTCCACCTGCAATTACTTCTGCATCTGTAGATGCTTTTGCATCGTCTATGAATCCTGCAATTTTATCAAAAGCTCTTTCATCGATTACAGCATTCACGTAGTTGCTGTAGTCTTCTGGCGAACCTACTTTAATCGACTTAACATCAGCTAAAACATATGCCTTTACCTCTTCCCACATTGAAGCAGGTATATATGCTCTGCTCGCCGCGGAACATTTTTGACCTTGAAATTCAAATGAACCTCTTGTGATAGCAGTTGCTACTTCTTTAGCATTTGAAGATTGGTGAGCAATAATAAAATCTTTCCCCCCAGTTTCTCCAACAATTCTTGGGTACGACTTATACTTACCAATGTTCATTCCAATCGTTTTCCAGAGGTGTTGAAAAACGCCTGTAGAACCTGTGAAATGAAGGCCAGCAAAATCAGGATGATTAAACACAACATCTCCTGCATCTGGACCGTCAGCGTAAATTAAATTGATCACTCCATCAGGCAATCCTGCTTCTCTAAAAATTTCCATTAATACCCATGCAGAGTAAACTTGAGAATCTGCAGGTTTCCAAACAATAACATTACCCATCATGGCAGGAGCTGCACATAAATTTCCTGCAATAGCAGTAAAGTTAAATGGTGTAATTGCAAAAACAAACCCTTCAAGAGGTCTGTATTCTAATCTATTCCAAACTCCGTCGGAAGACTCAGGCTGCTCAGAATAAATTCTTCTCATAAATTCTACATTGTATCTAAGAAAATCAATGTATTCACAAGAAGCATCTATTTCAGCTTGAAAAGCATTCTTTGATTGCGCCAACATGGTTGCTGCGTTCAACTTTTGACGGTATGGTCCTGCAACCAGTTCAGCAGCTTTTAAGAAAACTGAAGCTCTTTGCTCCCATGGCATATCCGCCCATGCTTGACGAGCGGCTAATGCTGAATCGATTGCTTTCTGCACATGTGATTTGTCTCCCATGTGAAATTGACCTAATTTATGCTTGTGGTCATATGGAGGGTGCATGCTCACAGTATTTCCTGTTCGCACTTCTTCTCCGTTAATAAACATTGGAATATCTTTCTGTTGCGCTCTAAACGCTGCTACTGTCTTTTGTAATTCTTCTCGCTCAGGAGTACCTGGCGCATAAGATAAAATAGGTTCGTTAATCGCTACAGGAGGATTAAATACTGCGTTTGACATAATTTTATTTTTATAATTGGTTTGCGAAGTTAATTTTTCGATTAGCCAATTCCAAACGACAAACGTTAAGTCTAATTAAATTTGCAGTTTCTTAAAACGAAGCTGAACAATTGCTCCTCTGTTAAACATTGAAGCTACACCATCTACAATTACAAAAAAAGGAAAACTTAGCCAATGAAATAACTTTTGAAGAAGCAATGAAAGAGTTGAAAACGAATAGGTATACTCCTGATTACCTTTTAAATGCTCATACAAAACATCTCTTTTTGAAACCACCATATTTAAAATGCTTTGCTGCGCTCCAAAAGGACTAAATTGAGGAGAAAAATAACTTTTCTTTTTCAATTGCCAATTGCGACTTTCAAGCTCTTTAATTAATACCGAAGGCGGAAACATATTCAAATGTCGTGGTGGGTCCAAATGAAACCATTTAGATTTAAAAACGCTGTATTGCCAGCTGCTGATATTTGGAATTTCGAGTTGCAACAATGCTCCATTTTTTGAAATATCTGTGATGATCTGAATTGATTCTAATGGATTTGGCAAATGTTCGAAAACATGCGTTAACACTATCGCATCAAAATAATTTCTTAAAAACGTTTCTTTCTCTAAATATCCCTTATGAAGATTTATGCAGGAAATAATTGCCGCTCGATCAGCAGATTTTCCCGGAGGTTCAATCCCATGTAATTCAAAATCCCCGCAAGTTCCTAAGGCCTCCAAAAAGCTACCATTTCCGCAACCAATGTCTAACACTCGTGCCTTTGATGAGATATTCCTGTCTCTTATACACATCTCCGAGCCCACGAGACAGGCAGAAATCTC
>CAJXRL010000323.1 GCA_913059105.1 uncultured Flavobacteriales bacterium | reverse complement strand
CGAGATTTCTGCCTGTCTCGTGGGCTCGGAGATGTGTATAAGAGACAGTAGTATAAGCGTCCTTAATTCTTTGATTCATTGAAGGCAATTGTTTAGCTAATATTCCCATTTGAAGATTTCTAGCTGCATTATCGCAAAGTATTAGATGTTTTTCTATTTTATCCATCAATGCATTGGTCTTTGTATTTCCTACACAGTAACCAGCATTACATAGGCCTCCACTTGGAAATTTGGAACCACTAACATATGAAATGGTTCTAACTGTTGAGAGTATTTCACCTTCACCTAAAAAGAGCACATTAGGACAAAACGTTTGATCTAAAATGAAAACTGGATCGATAGCAATTTCTCCAGTTGCAGTTTTACGTTCCTTACTTAAAGCCTCTTTTAGTTTTATTAGTTCTGGAACTTCCACCCTAGGGTTTGTTGGAATTTCAGCAATTATGTATGGAATAGCATCCTCTTTTGCAATTTGGTCTAAAACAATATCAATACTTTGAACCATATCGTTATCACCATCCACCGGTAAATCCAACACTTCAACATTATCAATGCAAGCAGCAACTCTTCTTGCCTGATCATTTGTTCCACCATAACAATTTGGAGGAACAACAATCTTGATAGCTTTTCCTTTATGCTGCTCTAGTGCATCGTGAATTAGCCCCATCATAATTGCATATTGAATAGATAGTCCGCTAGAAGCAACTAGTGGCTTCGTCTTGGTACCGGTAATTGCCTTAATGCAATCTAAAACAACTGTTTTATTTCCTTCAACATCGCTTTTTATGGTATGAACAGAGGAATTGTCTATTAATAATTTTAAGGCATCAAGAGAATTGGCAGGTGTCATTGCTATGGTTTCTCTTCTTCTTACGTGTTGAATTTCGGCAACATAGCTTTCGTTTTGTACGCCATTTATCAATAGAATACTTCCAAGGTGAGAATGAATACCGATAAAAAAGTCAATATTTGGAGTGAGATCAATAGAATTCATTTCATCTTGATGCGAAACAAAAATAGTACTGCCGTTAAATTCGGAAACGTCCTGTACATTATCCACTTTCTTTAATTCAAAATGGTACCCATAAATACTTCGCAGTACTTCTGCATCAAAACACTCTGGTAACTCTCCAGTATAAAGGATTTGGGAGTTTTTATTATCTAATAAATTCTGTCTTAGAATCGCCAGAATAGGAATCGTCTTAGACGAAAAGCTGATTACATTTTTTGCGTTTAGATTATTTAAGTTAGCAACTACCCATTCTAGTATAGAAGATAATGGATGACCTAATCTAATATAGTCGTAAGCAGTAGGTAACTCATTTAATGCTGAAGCTGCTGCATTATTCTCATTAAATAGGATTTCAAACTGTTCTAAAAATTCAGTTTTAGCCAATTTTTCATTGTATATATCAAGACGATGCGTGGTCAAATTGAACCAAGCGCTTGGCATATTTTTTAATACATCTTTAACATACTGTAGCATTTTATTGTCTTCCATAATATTCCCCTTTAAATCGGCGGCAATTTACATTAATCAGATTTATTTTGTAGGGTTGTATGACGTTTTGTTACATAAATATGCAGCGATCCGACTAAACTGCGTTTTACTGCAATTTAAGTTTTGTTATAAACAGTTAGTACCCTATGGCTCCTCCGTCTGGACTAGAAGAATCTGAAGCACCAATATAAATGTGGGACCCAGTTGGGCATAAAATTCCCATTAGTCGACCTAAACTTTCTCTACCTTTCAAGGTATGACCCATTTGTTTTAATACCTTTTGTGATTCTAGAGACATGAGATATTTTTCAAACACCAATTTATCTGGCATCCATTGATGATGAATTTTCATTGCTTCAATTGCTTTTTCCAGAGGCATATCATATTCAATTACGTTTAATATGGTTTGGAAAACAGTATTGATAATTGTTCGCCCTCCCGGACTGCCGATGATTAGATATGGTTTGCCATTTTTTGTCACTATTGTTGGACTCATACTTGAAAGCATGCGTTTTTCTGGCTGAATAACATTAGGGTTTGTGCCAATTAGCCAGCCGCTATTGGTGTAGCCTGGTTGTGGGTTAAAGTCACCCATTTCATTATTGAAAATGAACCCAAGTTCCGGTGACCCCATTCTTGATCCGTACGATTGCTCAAGTGTATAGGTTAATGACACAGCATTTCCGTGCTTGTCAATTATTGAGAAATGAGTTGTGTTTTTACCATCATAGATTTGTCCAAATTCTGAAGAGTCACTCACTGAAGCTGCATTAAAATCAATATTGTTATATCTCATTTTGGCAAAGTCTTTTGAGATCAACTTAGTCAGCGGCATGTCTAAATTAAAATCGGGATCACCTAAGTGCTCAGCTCTGTCAGCAAAAGCTCTTCGCATAGTTTCGGCAAGCAAGTGAACGTACTCGGTAGAATTGAACTTCACAGATTCTAAGTTAGCCTCTTCCATCATGTTTAGCATTTCGATAACAGCAACTCCTCCTGAACTAGGCGGTGGCATAGCAATTATCTCATACTCCTTATACGTTCCTTTTATAGCTTTACGCTCTACGGCTTCATATTTACGTAAATCCTCAAGTGTAATAATTCCATCATTTGCTTTCATATAAGCAGCAATCTCTTCGGCTACAGCTCCTTTGTAGAAACCATCCTTACCACTGTCTCTTATACACATCTGAC
>CAJXRL010000322.1 GCA_913059105.1 uncultured Flavobacteriales bacterium | reverse complement strand
GAGATTTCTGCCTGTCTCGTGGGCTCGGAGATGTGTATAAGAGACAGCCTTATTACAGTAAAATTTTTCTCCTTTTGCAATCGCGAAGATGGCTTCTGTTATCTCAGCTGCATCGCACTGCCTTGTTAAGTACCCTTGAACGCCTTTTTCTAAAACTTGCAGTACATTCTGCGGGCTGTGTATTTCAGAGATGATGAGCACCTTCTTTTCAGGGTATTTTTCTCTAAGCTTTAACGTAGTTCCAATGGTAAAACGTTCAGAGGATAGAGGATCAATTACTACCAAGTCGTAATTGGATTGGTCTAAGTGGGCGAATAAACTCTCTTCATCTGAGGCATTTTGGATAGTATCAATGCCTGCGCCTTTATTTAGAATGGCATTTAAACCATTCGCCATCAGTACGTTTGCATTTGCATGTAGAATTTTTAGCCCCATTTATTTAGAATCATTCTAAACAACAAATAAACGAATGATAAGTTCAGCAATCAATACCCTTGCGAGAGGATTTGAACATTAGCGCAGAATTAAGGTTGAAACCTCAATAAGAAAATCGTGTTTCCGACCTTAGATTCTTTAAGAGAGATGCTTCCATTGTTGTTGTGCATAAATTGCCGACAAAGACTCAATCCAATGCCTTTGCCCTTTTTTCGAGTGGTGTAAAAAGGAACAAAAACTTGGTTTTGATCTTTTGGTAGAATACCGATGCCATTGTCCGTAAAGCTTAAAAGACAAGATGTTTTTTCTTGCCAAATTTTTATACGAATAGTAGAGGCCTCTGTTTTTTGAAGGGCAGCTTTTGCATTCAAGAAAAGGTTGATAATGACCTGTTCAATTTGTTGCTGGTCGGCTAAAACTTGTTGCTCGTTTTCTGCCTCAATTTCAATGGAGATAGAGTCTAGCTCTGCCTTAAGAAATTGAATTTGTGCTTGAATTGTTTCACTTAAAATGAACCAAGTTTTTTGAGCTGCTTTAATATCGCTAACCTTTCTATAACTCTCAGTAAAGTGAATTAAACTTTGACTTCTTTTTTCGATGCTTTCTGCTGCCAATTGCATGTCCGAAGAAAGGTTTTCTTCTTTAATGCTTTCGTTCAAGGTAGAAGCTAAAGACGAGATAGAAGTAATGCTGTTCATAATCTCATGCGTCAATACTCGAATTAATTTCATCCAAGCATCCATTTCTATGGGACCTTTTAATTCATCTAAGGGTTGAATGAATATGATTTCAAGTTTTTCTTTTTGTTGAAAACCAACTTTATACAATTCAGCTTCTTTGTCATTTTCGAGTACAATTCTTTGAGTTTGCTCATAAGAAGAGTTGAGTATCTGTTTGGCTAAGCCCGATTGGTATCCTTCAAGTTGATGGAGCTCTTGGAGATTTGGAATGCCTAAGAACTCAAGAATCAATTCATTTGTGAATAAAATGTGATTTTTATTTTGAAGAAGCATCACTCCGATGGGCATGCGCCGAATAATATGCTCCATCCACTCTTTTTCTTGATCTTTTTGTTCAGCCCTTAAGGCAATTTCTTGCATGGCTTTGTTTAACCCATTGTGTAATTTTTGAAAAGAGTTTTCGGATTGCTTTGGAAAAGTAATAGAGTTGTCAAGGTAATTGACCGCAAACAAGAATTTATTTATTTCTCGATTGGTGGTGTCGATGAAGCGAAAAATTAGCGAAATGAGCAGTGCAATTACAGCAGCTAATACGAGTTGAGTGAAAAAATAGTCGGACCGACCAAAAATAGAGGCAACTAGTATTAGCACAATTAGTAGCAAAAGAAAGAGAACGATTAATTTAAGTTTGAAGTATTTCATAAGTCCAATCCATATTTTTCAATTCTACGATAGAGAGCAGCCCTGCTTATACCCAATTCGGCAGCAGACTGTTGAATATTTCCTTTCTTATTGGCGAGAACCATCCGGATATGTCTTTTTTCAAGCTCATCAAGTTTGAAGTTCTTTTGAACGTTTTGCGGCACAGAAAGAGAAGGAATTATATTGTTAGACATAATCTCCGTCGATCCTATAATAATTTCGCGTTCTATTGCTCTTTTTAATTCCTTCACATTGCCAGGCCACTCATATTGTTTCAATTGCTCCATGACTAAAGGTTGAATCGAGATGTTGGGTTTGCGATAAAGAGATTTAAAATGTTCTAAGAAATAATCAAGTAGTTCCAAAAGATCTTCCTTTCGATTCGATAAATCAGGACAGTTTACTTCAATGGTATTTAAGCGATAATAGAGTTCTTGCTGAAAATTATGTTGAAGATTAACTTCTTTGCTGGAAGATAGTATACGCACTCCACTTTCCCCTTGTTGTTTTAATAGCTCCAACAATTTCTCTTGCACCGCCAAACTCATAAAAGAAATTTCTTTTAAGTAAATGCTGCCTCCTTTTGCCAACATCCATTTCCCAATAGTGTTCGAGTTCCCAAATAAACTTTCAAATTGCATTTCCTCATTTAAAGAAGAAAAATCCATAACAATAAAAGCTTGATTGGAACGAGTGGAACGCTGGTGAATGTGTTGCGCGATGAGGCTTTTCCCACTGCCAGCTCCACCTTTAATATGCACAGCGGCATCGGTGGGTGCTACTTGGTTAATCAATTCTCTAATTTGCTCCATGCTATTGCTATCTCCTAAAATTGGATCTAGATTCTTAGCCTGTCTCTTATACACATCTCCGAGCCCACGAGACAGGCAGAAATCTCG
>CAJXRL010000321.1 GCA_913059105.1 uncultured Flavobacteriales bacterium | reverse complement strand
AAAAAGATAAATGATAGTACAATTAGAATTTTTAGAACTCCAAGTCAAATTAAAAAGCAGGAAAAAGGCAAGATAATAGTTAAACTAACCAATTAAAAGCAAGTCATTTAAGAGTATTTTTATCAGCTCTGTATAGTATGCTCTGCAGTGAGTTTTAACCCTGCGGTATATTTCAAGAAGCCAATAAATTACCTTTAAGTTTTATTGGTAAGAGCTACATAAAAAAATAGTACAAACCAAAACTACAATTTACCTATGAAATCAAAACTACTAATTACAATCAGCATTTTTCTTAATATAACTTCACTTACCGCACAAATTCAAATTGGCTCAGATATAGATGGACTAGCTACTAGAGATGAGTGTGGACGAGAACTCTCTATTAGTAATAACGGGAATATATTAGCTGTAAGCAGTTATTTTAATGATGCAAACGGTTCTGATGCTGGTATGGTCCGAATTTTTAATAGAGTTGGAAATAGTTGGGTTCAACGTGGAGTAAGTTTATTGGGTGATAGTATAGATGATACTTTTGGATTTGCTGTAGACTTGAGTGCTAGTGGAAATGTTGTAGCTGTTGGTATTCCGTATAGCGCTAGATATTATGCTCCTGGTACTTTCCGTTCAGCAGGAGAGGTAAAAATTTATGAATGGAACGGTTCAACTTGGTCTTTAAAAGGTATTCCATTAGTAGGTGTAGCAACCCAAACTATGTTTGGCAGAAAGCTATGTCTATCAAACTCGGGAAATCGAATTGCAGTGAGTTCCGATACCTATTTTGGATCTTCTGCAACAAAAAATGAAGTAAGGGTGTATGATTGGAATGGAATTTCTTGGGTGCAAGTCGGGAACGTATTACAAGAAGAAGCAGTGGGCGATCGTTTTGGCTCTGCTTTGTCTTTTTCTGACTCAGATTCTATTTTGGCAATAGGAGCTTCTGCCAATAAAGGCACAACAGCCTTTACTTCAGTTGGTCATTGTCGCGTTTTTACACTGAACGGTTCAACTTGGACCCAATTAGGTGCTGATATAGATGGTGAGGTGTTTGGCAATTCAACTGGTTCAGGTGGTTCAGTTGCATTAAATGATAGTGGAAATGTAGTAGTTATTGGAGCATCAGGAAATGATGGAAATGGAGCTAACTCTGGTCATGTTAGAGTGTATTATTGGAACGGCTCAACATGGGCACAGCGGGGTTCTGATATAGACGGGGAGGCAGCAGGAGACCGATCTGGAGGAGAAGTGAGTGTAAATGCACAGGGCAATATTATTGCGATAGGAGCTCAAAGTAATGGTGGCACAGGCACAGACGCCGGGCACGTAAGAATCTACAGGTGGAATGGAGTAAGTTGGTTGCAAGAAGGAACGGACATAGATGGTGAAGGGGCTTCTGATGAGTCGGGTATAGCTGTTGCATTAGACTCCTTGGGAGTGACAGTTGCTATTGGAGGGCCTGGAAATAGCAATCCAAATGGCTTTTCCGGTCATGCAAGAGTTTATGACTTAGGCAATCTTGTTGGTGTTTCGGAAATTCAAAAAGAGAGTATTATTACATCAATTTCTCCCAATCCATTTGATCGAGAATTTATAGTCAGTTTCAAACAACCCACAAAAACGAACGTTGTTGTGAGAAATATAAGTGGAGCTATAGTTTATTCTAATTCAATTGAAAGTAAGACGCAATTATGGGTTAAGCTAGAAGTTGAAAGTGGTATTTATTTTGTCGAGATTGGAGAAGGAAAGGGCAAAGAGATTCATAAAATAATTCGTTTATAGAATTTTAGTCGTCTAATTATTCACTCTTCTTAATGTCCTGCACCATTAATTGCAAAGTAGTTCTACCTTGCCATTCGTTTTCTTCAATGTGATACACCACGTCAAAGGGTTCTCCGCTTTTCATCAGATCCATTTTGCTGCCTAGGTTAAAGGCAATGCCAGGTATTCCTTGAAAGTCTCCTTTGTTAGCAACAACTTCTAACTTTAAATGATTGTCGCCCACAATTCTGGCTTTGCCTTTTTCGTAAACGCCTTTGCAAATGAACGTGGGCTTCATGTTTAAGGGGCCAAACGGAGCGAACTGTTTTAACACTCGATAAAGCTTCGTGTCAATATCTGATATTTCTAATTCTGCATCTATTTCTATTTCAGGAATGAGCAGCTCTGGATCAATGCTCTCTGCAACCACTTTTTCAAACTTTTTTTGAAAAGCAGTTACGTTTTCAAGTGGCATGGTCATTCCAGCTGCATATTTATGTCCGCCAAATTGCTCCAATAAGTCAGCGCATTCTTCTATGGCATTGTACACACTAAACCCCTTTACAGAACGGGCAGAGCCAGCTGCCATGCCTTTGCTTTCGGTTAAGATAATAGTAGGTCGATAATAGTTTTCAATACAGCGAGAGGCAACAATTCCAATAACCCCCTTGTGCCAGTCTTTTTTGAATAAAACGGTTGTCTTTTGAGCTTTTAAGATTTCATCAGCCTCAATCATTGCCAAAGCTTCTTTGGTAATAGCCTTGTCCAATTCTTTTCGGTCTGTATTCTGAAGGTCAATGTAATTTCCTCCTTCATCGGCCAATTGAGGGTTTTGCGAAAGCATGACTTCTACGGCTTTGTTGCCACTTTCAATTCTACCGGCAGCATTAATTCTTGGTGCCAAAGAAAATACAACATCGGTTACCGTTAGTTCTTTCTTTTTATTGTTGGCAATTTCCAAC
>CAJXRL010000320.1 GCA_913059105.1 uncultured Flavobacteriales bacterium | reverse complement strand
TACACAGAGTAGATCGTCGGCAGCGTCAGATGTGTATAAGAGACAGAAATATGACTTCTTTACTCATCTTTAGGAGCCTTGTTAGTTGTCAAAGCTATGAAAGCGCACCATAAATGCTTTTAAGTTTTCACGTATTTTTCAAAATACTTTTTCATAATTAGGTCATGCTAATTAGGACTATGCATTTTTAAACATTGTTGGAAACAGTTTATTTTTTATAAACACCACTTTTAAGTTCTAGTTCGCCAGTTTTTAAGTGATTAAGAAGATTCATTAGTTTCGGTTTAGTTGTTTCACCCATAAGAACGTTTAACCCCATTTTTGGAGGTCCAAATTCTTTCAATTTAGTAACGAGTGCATTGAAAAAATCAATTCCTGCATGGGTCTGGTTGTTAGATTGCTCTTTAGTTAAACCAAATTGAGATAAAAAGGCATCCATGTCTCTTTCTTTGAAAAGAAAACTCATGTCTGATGTACTTGCCCATGGCATAGGATAATTAACTTCTCCATCTTCTTTTATTAAGATGTCATAATAAAGAAAGTGTCCGCCTGGTTTAAGTACTCGACTTATTTCGGAGTAGAATTTTTCTTTGTCAGGAATGTTCATTTGAACATGTTGTGTCCAGACCACATCAAACATGTTATCGTCAAATGGAAGGCTTGTAGCATCTCCTTGAACAAATGAAGTTTTACTATCTAATTTTACAAGTTTAGAAAGTTCCTTTGCTGTTCTAATGTATTCATTACTAAGGTCTATTCCTGTTGCTTGGCAATTGTATTCGTCAGCTAGCATTCGACATGGGCCGCCAAGTCCACATCCTACATCCAAAACTGTTGCACCTTCTAGGTTTATGCTTTCAGCAAGTTCTTTAGATACTGCTGCACCTCTTACATGAAATTCATCAGCCCCAGCAATGTCAGATCTTTTTACATCATCAAGATCAATATCTTGCTCTTTGAGACGATTAACGATATCTTCATAAAGTTCTTCCTTCAGGTAATGATTTTCTATATTTTGATTTAAGTCTTCCATCCTGTTTGATTTTGGTTTATGATGCTTACTTTGGGCATAAGATGTCATAGCAACTCGAAAGGGCGCTATGCAATATACACATTGTTAGGTTTCGTATTTTTAGGTCTGAGGTTATGCAAAAGCCATTTCTCTGTTGTACTTTTTTTGGTATTCTTTAGGTGACAATCCAGAGTACTTTCTGAAAGTAGTCCGGAATGCTTTTTCATCATTATACCCTATTGCAAACATGACTTGCATAACGTTATCTGTAGTGGACTCAAGTCTTTTTTTTGCGGCCTCAATTCTAACTCTTTGAATGTATTCAAGAGGAGTGTTAGAAGTGGCTTTTTTGAATCTGCGTAAAAAACTTCTGCCATTTAAATGAATCGTTTCTGCAACACTTTCCACATTCAGCTTATGTTCGAAATTATTCTCAATATATTTTTGAGCTACTTTTATTGGTTCATCCGAATGCTCTTTTTGCCCGCTGAATATTATGAATTCACTTTGACTAACTCGATCGAATTCTATCTCTGAAACCTTTGATGTCCAAATGGCGGTTTCTCTTCCAAAAAAACGCTCGATTAAATAAAGGGTAAAATTAAGGATGGAGTACCCTCCTCCGCTTGAATAAATCCCGTTGTTTTCACAAATGATGCTTTCAGGAATAAGATTTACAGCAGGATACTTTTTCTTGAATAATTCGTGAGCAGTCCAATGTGTAGCGCAATTCTTTCCATTCACTAATCCAGTTTCTGCTAAGAGAAAAGCTCCTTTACAAAGACTTGCTAACTCTGCATTATTTACAATTCGTTGTTTTCTAATCCAGTCCACGAATCGTTGGTTGTCTTTGACACCTTTTTCCAAATTCCCGCTGATTGGAGATATGATAATCAGATCGGTTTTCTCTAAAGATTCAATGCTGCTTGTAGGATTTATAGTAAATAATCCCTGATAGGTTACCGGTTTATTATTAATGCCAACTAAGTCAATATTAAATAATGGTTCAGTTAAACCATTCAATTTTCTATGATAGGAATTTGCCATTTTCAACATATTGTAGGGCGCGATAATGGTATCTACAATGCTGCTTCCATGAGGAACAAGTATACTTATGTGTTTCATAAGGGTCAAAAGTAGTTTAAATATGTGTCGTAAACAACCCTTAGAATAGGCGTAAATGCACCTTATTGCAATCTGATTATGCCATTATGTTTGTAGTGTCAATTATAAATAACTAAAAAGATTGTTATGAAATACACAACATTGGAACTACCTACATTCATGAAAACCCCAATTTTAATAGGGGATGAAATAAGTATTACAGGTAAATGGATACCTAAAACTAAAGGGGGGCTATTCAGAAAGTCAGAAGATTCCATAGAAATGCTGCAAGAATGGGAAGATATTCACAAGGATGCCAGAGCACATGTTGGCATGCTTTCAACGGAAATTAATCATGTAATAGGTCAAGATGCGGTATTGGTTCATCATATTTTCAAAAATGAAAATGCTTTGACTACTTATTTTTCACAAACAGCAGATAAGCATTCGGAAGCGCTTCACCAAGTGGCCGAACCTGACTTTCACTTAATAAGGGGAATGAATATTTCGGATGAAACTCGAAGAGCATTAGAGAATAAAGGTGTTCAGGGAAATTTCGGTGAGTACATATATGGGCTGTCTCTTATACACATCTCCGAGCCCATGAGACAGGCAGAAATCTCGTATGCCG
>CAJXRL010000319.1 GCA_913059105.1 uncultured Flavobacteriales bacterium | reverse complement strand
CGAGATTTCTGCCTGTCTCGTGGGCTCGGAGATGTGTATAAGAGACAGAGTCTTTTCAACTCTTTCAATTGTTCGAGATCACTTAACTTTTCTAATTCTTGAAGTTTTTCTAAACCTTCTAGCTCTTTTAATTTCATTAGCTTTTCTAAGCCAACTAAGCTTTCTAAAGAATGTAATCCTTTCAGGTCAATTCTAATCAACCTACTTGGTACTCGACTTCTGCGGTAATCACTTTTTACACAATCGGTACAGACTAAACCATCTACTTCAGTCATTTTCCAAAAGTGGCCGATCATGTTTCTGTCGTACATGTTGGTTTCATTATCAATGTCATAAATAATGTCGTTAGCCGATTCACTCAGGTAAATGGTAGTTCCAACTGGCATTCCTAAGCTCATTTTTACTTCCTGATCTCTTACTCTATCTTTAAATGGAACAGAGATTAATGGGCTAATATTTAGCTTATCTTCATCTACTTCAAATTCGACCATTATGTTTTCAGCTCTTAAGCCAGCTACTTTTCTACTTCTACCTTGTGCTGATTTTTTTAATCGCAATTCAAATCCTTCACTTCTACTTTTTACAATATTCACTGTAATCTCGTCCATAAATATTTCGTCGTTTTCAATAAAAACATCTTCACCACCACCTCTGGATGCAGAGTAGGTGTTTCCAATCGAACCCAAAAAGATTGTATCGCTTTGTAATTCAATCAAATTAATCGTTTCCGTTTTTTGCTGTTCCATAGCGTAGTCAGAAGCAGTTGTTGTAGCTGAAATACTGATAAAAATAGTACCAAGTACGATTAGCGAAACAGCTGTTAAGTTGATGGTTCGATTTGAATTCGGTACCTCGAATAAAAGTCTCGCTCCAAGATAAAGCATGCCAGCCAGCGGCACTACAACGACCATAACAAGGCCGATCAGTCCCATGTAGAACATACTGTTAGATGTAAAGTACAATTGCGCAATGTCTGTTGTCCAAAAGTGGTTGAAATTTGCATTGTTAATGGTCATATCAAAAGGACCGCTAAAAACAAATACTACAAGTGCAACAATTCCGGCAATAGCGGCTACAATAAAGGCGACGCCTATTACTTTGCTTAGAAATTTGAAGAAAAATTTCAATACATTACCTAGGAAGATAAAGAACTTTAAGGCAACACTTTCTGTTTTTTGAACGAACTGCCGAGTATCATTATTATCTACTTTTTTTTTAAAGTTGTTGAATTCGTCTTTGATAGTATTCCCAATGTTCTCTACGTTTATGGACTCTCCTTTCATCTCCAATTTTTCGGAGGTTGTTTTCGCTTTAGGAATAATGGCCCATAAAATAAGATATAGGAAAAAACCTGTTCCAAAGCCAAAGACGGCTATTAGGAAACCGATTCTAATCCAGATTCGGTCGATTCCAAAATAATATCCTAAGCCTGAGCAAACTCCGCCTAATGCATTATCTTCTTCATCTCTGTATAGTTTTCGTGAAGAAAAACTAGCTTGTGGACCTTTGTGCTCAGAGTAGGAATCTTTACTTGAATCATTGAAGCTTTCTGTGTTTTCTTCATCCATGTAGGCCTCAGGCTCTCCCATGATCTCTACTACTTGCTTTACGTTCTCCATGGTAATGACATCTCTGTCTGCACCTAACTTTTCTTTAAAAAGTTCGGCTATTCTGGCTTCAATGTCGGCCATGATTTCATCTGTGCCGTCAGAGTCTCTGAAGTAATTTCGTATGGTGTTTAGATACTGATGTAACTTCTCGTATGCATCGGCTTCTATATGGAAAACCACACCACTGATATTGGCTGTAACTGTCTTGTTCATTGCGGTTCGTTTTATTATTTAGTATTCTTTTTTCTTGTTAAATTTACTGCATTCATCAATTCGTTCCAAGTGCTTTCTAGTTCTTTTGAGAACTCAACACCAACTTCGGTTAATGAATAATATTTTCTGGGTGGGCCCGATTTTGATTCTTCCCACCGGTACTTTAAGAGTCCTGCATTTTTTAGTCTAGTTAAAAGAGGGTAGAGGGTTCCTTCCACCACAATTAACTTTCCTTCTTTCAGTTTTTCTATGATCTCTGAAGGGTAAGCTTCATTCGATTCTAGAATAGAAAGAATACAGTACTCAAGCACCCCTTTGCGCATCTGCGCTTTTGTGTTTTCTATTTTCATAGGAGCTTTTTGTTTTTTATTTTAATGTCACCTAAAACTGATAGCACAGTGACTTTGCCTTCATCGTTTACGATTACAAAATGAGCTTCCGAAATATTTTTCCCATTTCGCTTAACATATAAAAATACTTCGCCAATATCGGCCTTCAATTTACTTTCTTCGTCTTCTATAATTTCATATTTCTCTGAGTCAAAAATGTTGATAATGCTCTGTATAGATTTTACATTTTCGAACATTACAATTTTTCCTTCATAAAAATCTCCGGTTATTAGTTTCTCTTTTCCGTTAAAATCTATGTCCATGTCAAAAAAGTCAATCATGCTTTTTGAAAGGCTCATGCTAAAGCTTTCTGTGTGATTTGCTTTTAATTTTGCGTAAAGAGTTTCGTTTCCTTCTCCAGCCATGGCAATTGTCATGCTTAAGGCAGATATTATTATAAGGCTTGTTAGTTTTTTCATTTTGATTAGTTTTTAATTTGATTATTTTTTTAGTTTGAATTGTTTTTTAGTACTAGTGCCCCGCAAAGATATGGTTCTGTCTCTTATACACATCTGACGCTGCCGACGATCTACTCTGTGTAGA
>CAJXRL010000318.1 GCA_913059105.1 uncultured Flavobacteriales bacterium | reverse complement strand
GAGATTTCTGCCTGTCTCGTGGGCTCGGAGATGTGTATAAGAGACAGATACAAATACGGGCTTTACACAGATGTCATAAACAGTTGCGAAAAAGCAGACGAATCTTTCAGTAAAAATCATTTGAAAGCTAAATTTGATTTACTTAAAGCTCAATCAACGGGGAAGTCAAAGTCGAAAGGAGAATTTAAAGACGCACTTGAAAAATTGATAAAAGATCATCCTAACACACCTGAGCAAGCAAGGGCTCAAGAAATGCTCAATTTTTTGAAACAACAAATAACAACAGGGGGAACAAATAAGAAAGCAGTTGCTAAAATAAATTACACTACAAATGCAAAAGATCAGCACATGGTTATTGTTTCTGCAAAACAGACTAAAAACGCTGGATTTAGTGCTTTAAAGAACAAACTTGCCGATTTTAACAAGAATTCATTTCGAGAAATTCGTCTTTCAGTGACCGAATCAGCTTTAGGTAACAAAACGATGTACCTTGTTAGGGGCTTCAAAAATGAGGCTGACGCTACTCGTTACCTCAAAGCATCAAGAAACGATGCAGCAATCAGTACAATTACAGGCCAATTTAATGGCAAGCAGTATTTAATTTCGAACGACAATTTCAGGAAACTATTTAAAAGCAAGAACGAAGAGGAGTACATTAAGTTTTTTGAAGAAGATTATCAACTGTAGAATGAACGAAGTAGCAATTTTTAATTAAATATTACTTTTGTAGACAATATGTTTAAGCGTAAATCAAATATCATGGCAAGAAATAACGAAGTAGATTCTTCAGCAATCAACATTATTAGAACAGGCACAGAAATTAATGGAGATATCAATTGTAAAGAAGATATTAGAATTGACGGGAAACTTTTTGGGAACTTAAAATCTGCAGGAAAAGTAGTTATTGGCGAAGGTGGTTTAGTCGAAGGTACTATTGAATGTGCTTATGCTACCATTTTTGGAGACATAAAAGGAACAATTACGGTAAATGAATTGCTTAGCTTAAAATCGACTGCTAATTTAGTAGGAGACATTACAACTAATAAATTACAAATTGAGCCGGGAGCAAACTTCTCCGGAGGTTGCAAAATGGGCGCCGTTATAAAAGGAATAAAGAATGCCAGCAGGGAAGGTTCCAAAGAAAAAACGGCCTAGGTTTTTAGCCTTAACAGGCATCGCATTTCAAATGGGCATTACCATCTACTTATTTTCCTATTTAGGAAAGTATTTGGATGATCGGTTTAGCATTGAAGAAAATTACTGGACCATCGGTTTAACCTTAATCGGCGTAGTTCTCTCCTTTTATAGCCTTCTAAAACAAGTTAACAGACTAAACAAAGAAGAAGAAAATGATAGCTAATCTCATCTCATTTTCCCTCCGCTTATTTATTTTACTTCTTATAACTTTTGGCATTCATCAACTTGCTTTGTATTCTCTGCACGTTGACTGGAATCTTCATTTAATTATTGAATCCTACCTAACAAACTTCGTTCTCGTTTTGATAACGTATGCTATAATTCATTATTACAAAGATAAAAAAAGTCAAAGCCTAGGATTTATATTTCTAGGAGGATTCTTTCTGAAGCTACTATTCTTTATGCTGTTCTTTAAACCTGTTTATAAATTCGACTCTGAAATAAGCACATTAGAATTCGCAGCATTTTTTGTCCCATATGCAGTCTGTTTAGCGTTCGAAACAATTGTATTGGTGAGGCTTTTAAATCGATCTTAAACTAAAAGCAAAATTTTCAAAAAATTAAGTCCAATTCATATTTATTTTTCTGAAATTATTTCACTACTTTTGCGCCCGAATTAGAACCCCTTTTTGAACCTTAGAAATGACGGGAAAAAAAATACTTTTTACGCTATTAATTGCACTTTTTTTAGTGCCTTTTTCCTCAGTAGCTAATGATGAAACTCAAGTTGAAAATCATTTAGAAGGAGACGATAAAATAAAAAGCGAAATCAAAACGTACATCAATCATCACCTTGAAGATGCTTACGATTTTTCTATTTGGCATGCTGCAGGACTAGAATTTCCTCTTCCAATCATTTTAATAGATGAAGGATTGCATGTATTTTTTTCATCAAAGTTTCATCATGGAGAGACTGTTGCTGAATCTAACGGTAAGTTCTACAACATTTATCACAATAAAATTTACAGAACCGACGCTGAAGGCACAATTACTTTGGGTGAAGACGAGCACCCAACTCAAGTAAAACCGATCAACTTATCTATTACGAAGAATGTATTTTCAATTATGCTTTTTAGCATATTCATATTCTTACTGTTTAGAAATTTTGCTAAATCTTACGAAAAAGGACCAATTCCTAACAAACTTGGAAGATTTTTAGAGCCTTTAGTAATCTTTGTTCGAGATGAAATTGCAATACCTAACATTGGAGAAAAGCACTATAGAAGATTTATGGGTTACTTGTTAACTGTATTCTTTTTTATATGGTTTTTAAACTTAGGAGGAATGACACCTCTAGGAATAGGAGTAACCAATAACATTGCCGTTACTTTTTGTTTAGCAATTATCACCTTTTTAATAACTACATTTTCCGGAAACAAGGCCTATTGGGGTCACATTTTTTGGATGCCAGGAGTACCTGTATTTATGAAAATTGTTTTAGCTCCGATTGAGTTATTAGGTATATTCATTAAGCCATTTGCTTTAATGATACGTTTGTTTGCAAATATGACTGCAGGTCCTGTCTCTTATACACATCTCCGAGCCCACGAGACAGGCAGAAATCTCGT
>CAJXRL010000317.1 GCA_913059105.1 uncultured Flavobacteriales bacterium | reverse complement strand
AGATTTCTGCCTGTCTCGTGGGCTCGGAGATGTGTATAAGAGACAGGTATTAAGCGATTTAAAATTCTATTCTAAAATATGGCTTCTAACCTTTAGATATTTCAAGCTCTTTCATTACATCTACCAATACTTGTACACTTTCAAGTGGTAATGCATTGTACATAGAAGCTCTATATCCTCCAACAGATCGATGTCCTTTAATTCCGCTAATATTTGCAGCCGTCCATGCTTTGTTGAATTCTTCTGTTAAATTCTCATCTTTCAAAACGAAGGTTGCATTCATGTTAGATCGAGACGCTACTGCCGTTACTCCTTCGAAAAGTGAATTTCTATCAATTTCGTTGTAAAGTAAATCAGCTTTTTGGTTGTTGATTTTTTCTATCCAATCAACACCCCCGTTTTTCTTTAACCATTGTAAGTTTAACATACTTACATAAATTGGGTAAACAGGAGGAGTGTTAAACATCGAATCTTTCTTGATGTGCGTTTGCAAATCCAACATGGCAGGAATGTTGTTTCCCGTTTTCCCTAAAGCACTTTCTTTTACAATATACACCGTTGTTCCTGCAGGTCCCATATTTTTTTGAGCACCAGCGTAGATTAAGTCATAATCTGAAACTTTTATTTTTTTGCTAAAAATGTCAGATGACATATCGCAGATTATTGGAATTCTACTAATTGGTGTTTGCTTGAATTGTGTGCCGCAAATGGTGTTATTAGAAGTGAAATGTAAATACTTTGCATCGTTAGGAATGCCAAAACCAGTTGGGATATAGGAATAATTTTTATCCTTGCTAGATGCTACTTCAACTATATCACCAACTCGCTGTGCTTCTTTAATGGAGTTGGCCGCCCAGGTGCCAGTGTTGATGTATGCTGCCTTTTCGCCCATCGGTAAAAAATTGTAAGCTGCAATTAAGAAACCTAAACTAGCACCGCCTTGTAAAAATAAAACTTGGTAACCTTCAGGCACTTCAAGCAATTCTTTTACCAACGATCGAGCATTCTCCATCACCTCAACAAAATCCTTGCTTCTGTGAGAAATTTCAAGTAAGGATAGATTTAGATCGTTGAAATTGACAACGGCTTCCGAAGCTTTTTGAAGAACTTCTTGTGGAAGAATGCAAGGACCTGCACTGTAATTATGAACTTTTGACATTTGATTTGAATTTAGGTGCACGAAGTTGCGAAATTTATCTCACTTTTGGAGTTCAAATGGGCACTTACTGAGCACATTTGCGTTAAGTTTTTCTTATTTTTAGATGATGTGAAATTTATTCGTTAAGAAGCTTAATTTAATTAGGAAAATAGTATATTTGCCCTCCAATTTTTTACGACAGAGATGAAAAAAGAAATCCACCCAGAAGACTATAGAACAGTTATTTTTAAAGACATGTCAATTGACTATGCATTCATGACAAAGTCAACTGCAGCTGCAAAAGAAACAATCAAATGGGAAGATGGAAACGAATATCCATTAATCAAGTTAGAAATTTCTCACAAGTCTCATCCTTTTTACACAGGTAAGATGAAGTTGGTAGATACTGCTGGTAGAATTGACAAGTTCAAAAACAGATATCAAAAATTTAGTAAAAAAACTGAAACTCCAGAGGTTGAAGCTCCAGAAGCTGAAACTCCAGAAGCAGGAGAATAAGTTCAAACAATATACAAGTAGGAAGCTCCAAAGCGAAAGTTTTGGGGCTTTTTTTGTGCTCAAAAAAACACTTGTCATGCTGAGTAGCCTGTCCTCCATTTGGAGGAGAAAAGTTTACACTGAGCGGAGTCGAAGTGAAGTATAGACAAAGGATTTTCCTTTAAAATAGATTACGCGGCGTCAAAATCTAAAATTTGATGCGGAGTCTTTTAATATTTGAGATTGATGACTACACTTATGAAAAGAGTGTTCTTGTGTTCGATAGGTAACTTTTAGTCAAGCTTAATTACGGTGTTCTTTTCAAAATCGTAATGTGTTGTTCTTCTTATGTCATAATAAGCTTGCCAATAGGACCGGTAAGAGCTAATGTAACTAATCAATGCTCGATCTTTTTCTTGTTGAGCAATTTGTAAATCAGTAATTAAAATTTTTCCTAGTAGATATCGTTGTTTTGTTACTTCAAATCTTTTCTCGGCTACTTCATTTGCTCGTTTACTCACTTGCAACTGCTTTTTGTTTAAATTAAATCGAGCCACTTTTTCATAGATGTCTTGCTCAAAATCAATCAGCCCTTGTTCAACCGTTGACCTCACCAAGTCAGCATTGGATTCCGCTTGTTTTACTCTTCCTTTACCGAGCCCCCATTGTACAATTGGTATATTCACTCCCATAGAAACAAATTCCTGATTTCTAGGATTTTTATACGATTCATTCAAAGTAGGGGCCGTTTGGCTAAGCCCAAATGAGGCGGACACGTTAAAGCTAACTCTGTTGTCACTTTTGACCTGGGCTACGTTCATTTCTGCTTGCGCTACTTGTCTCTTTTGGTTGGTAAGGATAGAGTTATATTGTGTGGCATAGTTTAACGCTTCAATCTGGTTAATCTTGATGTTTGGAATTATAGTGTCCAGCTGTAATTCAATTTTTTCTGACATAGAGTATCCTAAGAAAGCGGCTAATTTTTGGCTGCTTAGTTCAAAGTTCAACTTCTGCCGTTCAAAAGAAATATCAGAATTTAAAAGAGAAAGCTCCAATTGTAAAAGTTCATTTTCTGAAATTTTGCCATAGGAATACCTGCCTTTCCCTATTTTGTAACTGTCTCTTATACACATCTCCGAGCCCACGAGA
>CAJXRL010000316.1 GCA_913059105.1 uncultured Flavobacteriales bacterium | reverse complement strand
CAACTATTACGGTTTCAATAAGAGACCTTAGTGGTAGATTGATATCTACTGAATTAATTAATAATGCTAATGGAAACTTCAGAAAATCATTCGATTTGAATGAAGAATCTAAAGGTGTTTACTTCATCACTATTCAAGATGGAGAATCAGTAATCAACAAGAAGTTGATTGTTCACTAGAATTCACTTAATTGAATTGAAAGCCTCGAAGCATTTTGCTTCGGGGCTTTTTTATGCCTTTTTTTCCCTTTTCTTAATAAATTAATCGGTAAAAAATAGAAACATTGCTAAATATGTGAGGTTATCTTAATTTATTAACAAAATAAAAAAATCGCAAACAGCTCGCTTTCAATACTTAAATTCAATATATTGTTAGCATAAACATACATAATAGCTAACATTAACATTTATTATACTAATTAAATAAAATATGTTAGGTTTGGGAACCCATTTTTACATTGGGGGTATAAACCATTTTATTAATTAATCTTTATTTAACCAATATTATTATTATGAAGAAAAAATACACGCTATTTCTAGCCGCTGTTTTAATGTCCTTTATTGGCTTTGCACAGACTGTAAGCCTCCCAATTACAGAGGACTTTGAACTAGAAGTTAATAGAACATCCTGCTCAGCTACAGGTGTCACATTAACCTCTGCAAACTTTTTTAACGACACAAATGACAACGATGAGTGGGATGTTGATAATGGAGGAACAGGTTCTTCTAACACTGGCCCTGCGGTAGATCACAATCCAGGTACGTCTGTTGGAAAATATCTTTATACTGAAACTAGTGGCTGTAACAACAAAACAGTTAATCTAAATAGTACTTGGATGAACTGGTCAACAGCTTCAACTGTACAAGTTGCATTCTGGTATCATATGCAAGGTACTAGTCAAGGTACAATGCACTTTGACATTAGAAAAGGAGTTAACGGCGTGTGGCAAATGGATTATATAACTCCATTTACTGACAACGTGAACTTATGGCAGTTAAAAACAATATACGTTTGTGACCCTACATTTATAGCTGATTCTATACAAATTAGAATTAGAAACATGAGTGGTGCAAGTTTTGCATCTGATGCAGCAATTGATGATATTTCAATTACAGCTTTATCGCCAACGGTATGTTTAGCACCTGCTTCTCCTAGAACATTAAACTTAACAACAACTTCTATTGACTTAGCATGGTCTCAATGTAATTCTTCTATTAAGTGGGACATTGAATATGGTGTTGCACCACTTACTCCAGGAACTGGAACTATGGTTAGCACAACTACCAATCCACATACGTTAACAGGTCTTGCAATAAATACAGCTTACGAATTTAGAGTAAGAAATCACTGTACTGCAACTGATACTACAGCGTACACTGCAATGACTCCATTCTTTTTTCCAAGTCCACCTTTGGCAGGAGTATATACTTTGAACTCAGCAGCAGCTACAGCAGGAACAAATTTCCAAACTTTTGCAGCTTTAGCTCAATCTCTTACTCAATCTGGTGTTAGCGCACCTGTTACTATTGATGTAGCTACAGGTTCAGGGCCATATACCGAGCAAATGATTTTAGGAAATATTCCTGGAGCTTCTGCAACCAATGCCGTTACAATTAATGGAAACGGAGAAACAATTCAATTTGCTCCTGCATCTACCGACAGAAGAATTGTTGGATTTAATGGAACAAGTTATGTTACTTTAAGAAACTTAACTGTTAAAGGAACAAGTACTCTTTATGGTTATGGTATTCACTTTATGGGTGCAGCAAATAACATAACTGTCGATTCTTGTTTAGTTGATTTAACTGCACAAACAAGTACTTCTTCAAACAATGCTGCAGCAATTCTTTCTTCTAGTTCTATAACTGGAATTTTCGGCGCAGCTAACAATGCAAATGACATTACCATTTCTAATACAGAACTTGATGGTGGTGCAACAGGAAGCTATTACGGTGCTTATTTCAGAGGATCAGGAATAGGAAGTCCAGCTAATAATATTACCATTTCAAATTGTAATATTCATGACTTTTATGCTTACCAAGTTTATTTTGCCAATGTTGCAACTTCTTTAATTGATGGAAACGATATTCATAGAACAAATAAAACAAGTGTAACCACTTTTTACGGTGTGTACAACAATGGTGATTGTAATGGTACTGTTATTAGTAATAACAGGATACACAATACGCATGATGTTGCTTCTTCAAAAACCGGTTCTACTTATGGTATTTTCAATTCTGGTAGTGATGCTAGTGCAGCAACACCAGTAAAAATCTATAATAATGTTCTTGATAATTTTAATAGTAACGGTACTATTTATGCTATTTGGAATTCAGGTAGTGATAATCATCAATACTATCACAACACTATTTCTTTAGATCATACATCTGCAACTGGTGGAACAACCAGAGGTTACTTCCATTCTTCTATTGCAACAGGAACTGATTTTAGAAATAACATTATTACTATTACAAGAGGTGGTTCAGGCACAAAGCATGGTATTTACATGCAGAACCCAGGAACAATTTGTGATTACAATGATGTTTATGTAAACGCTGCCGCGGGATCTCAATCTTATGGGTACAGTGGGTCAAACAAAGTAACTTTAGCCGATTGGCAAGCAATTGGAAGTGGAACGTATGGCACAAACAGTTTTGACAACGATCCGGGCTTAGCTAGTGCAACTGATTTAACGCCTAGTGGTTTTGCCCCTGATAATTCAGGAGCATTGGTTGGTATCTGTCTCTTATACACATCTGACGCTGCCGACGATCTACTCTGTGTA